>JACONB010000335.1 GCA_014323965.1 Prochloron sp. SP5CPC1
GATTATTGCGATCGCCACAGACTCCAACGCCCCAATCGCTGTACTACCGTTCAACCAGCCGGGACGAAATCCTTACTCACAGGGGCTTCTCCCGGTTGGCACCCCCCCAAAGCTCAACGGTTTATCCGCCGCATTACTTTCCGCAAAAACGACCCCGTCGCCCTTGCTTGTCTAGACTATGGCTACAAAGTTGTACCCTCCCAGTCGGATAAGGATGAAAAAGGAAACCTACTCAAGGATCCCTTTGATCCTCGCTGTACGGAATGGTTAGTGGAAATTCCCACAGAAGTATCTTGGGCGAATATACCCGGGGCTGATACCATCGATATCAGCAAGTTTTCCGCCCTGGCTCAGATGGACTTTTATATGAACGTCCAGCGCCACTATACCCGCCATAACAGCAGCGCTACCATTGAGCTGCGGGAACATGAAATCGAAGCTTTGGGAACCCGGATTTACGAAGCGATCCGAGACGATGAAGGGTACATATCTGCTGCTCTGTTGGCACGATTTGACGACCATCAAACCTTCCCTCGCTTACCCTTTGAACCCATTGACAAGGAGACTTATATCCATATGGTAGAAGAGGTGAAATTGCGCCGGCGAACAGCGGATTTTCATAGTGCCTTGAGTCGCTATGATTCCGGTGATTGGCAGGAAGCTGGTCCTGCTGGTTGCGATTCAGACAAGTGCTTGTTACCAGAACAAAAACCTTAAAACAGTGAGCAGTAACCAGTAACCAGTTCGTAGGGTGGGCATTGCCCACCTTATTCAATTATACATTATAAATTCAGAAGTGTACCCCTCCCTTCAAGAACAATCCCACCCTTGGGAGAACCGTACTTTTTAGCGGCGGGTCGTCCGAAGGTGTCCCCGTGGGCGCAAGCAGTTTCCCGACTCCCCAGCGAGTGCCATAATTATACAATTCATGATAACTAGCTATATGTTATAATATTTCCTTAAATACCCAAATGGACCAAATGCCGAAATATCATATCCCACTTCCCGAAGATACATATAATAGTTTGATAGAAAGCAGCTCAACTACTAGAAATGACACCTCAAGAGTGAATTGATTCTTGCCTTTCTAATCAAGATAAATTTTCTTCTAAGGATAATTCTTTACTAAAGTTTGCGGGAATCATGCCTGATGAGGATGCAGAAGAAATCTTGGAAATTATAGAAGAAGAGCAGCAGAAAAGAAGAAATAACCCAGACACAAGATTAGTTCCAAACTTTCTATGACATTTGTTTTAGATACGAACATTATTGCCTATTTTTTAAACAACGATGTTTCTGTTGTCAGGAATATAGAGCTGCTATTAGGCGATCGCTTTTATTTACCACAGTGATTCTCCTTGATAGAATTACTCTATGGCGCTTATAAATCACGAAGAAAACAAAAAAATCTGGAACGAATTCAGGGATTTTTAAGGGAAATATCCCTGCTCAACTTTAATGATGAAGCCTGCCATATTTTTGGACAATATAAATCACAACTATCCTTAAAAGGTGAATCCATAGATAATATGGATTTGATGATTGCCAGTATTGCCCTTGCTTACCAAGCTACTTTGGTAACTAACAACACCAAACATTTTGCCAGAATTAAAGCCGCGATCACTGGAGAATTGGAAGAATGGTTAGATTTTGTAGGGCATTGGTAATGTTATCCTGTAAGCTCTATCTTGAAAAAACCTGATTGAGCAGCCCTAATGACAGAACCTCAAATGCCCATTGTAACACCCCGTTGGTTTGTTCGTCGCGACATTGATGGCTTTTTTGGCCTTGCCCTCGATAATCTGATTCAGATCTTAGTTATCGTCAGTCTGACTCAAGGTGTACTTCAGTTCCCAGCCACCCTAGTCTATGGGCGAATTTTGCCAGGTATTGCCCTCAGCTTAATTATGGGAAATTTTTACTACAGTTGGCTCGCCTATCGCCAGGGTCAAAAAGATAATCGAGACGACATTACCGCACTTCCCTACGGTATCAATACAGTTAGTTTATTTGCCTATATTTTTCTCGTAATGCTCCCCGTTCGTTTAGAGGTACTCTCGACAGGAGCCACATCAGAACAAGCTGCTGAGGCTGCCTGGAGAGCGGGTCTCGTAGCCTGTTTAGGCTCCGGATTAATCGAGTTGGGGGGGTCTTGGGTTGCAGATCGCCTTCGTCAGTTTACACCTCGTGCTGCCCTGCTCTCAACCCTAGGGGGAATTGCCCTGACATTCATTTCTCTCGGCTTTTTACTGCGAACCTATGCTCACCCTGTGGTTGCAATCGTGCCCCTGGGCATTATTTTGCTCACCTACTATGGCAAAGTTAATTTTCCTCTTCCTGGTGGTTTGCTAGCCGTGGTACTGGGAACCATTCTAGCCTGGGGAACTGGCTTATTAACCTGGGATGCGGGACAATTACAGATCGCCCTAGAACCTGTGAACTTTTACATTCCTCGTCCCTGGGTTGGAAGTCTGTGGCAAGAATGCACCACCCTTGTGAGTTTCTTTAGTGTCATTTTACCCATGGGACTCTTTAATCTAATTGGCAGTTTGCAAAATCTAGAAAGTGCCGAAGCG
>JACONB010000336.1 GCA_014323965.1 Prochloron sp. SP5CPC1
AGGTAGAATCAAGTGAAAGAAAGAAGTATGACCAATTATGAGGAAACTGAAATTTGCTGTTTTGTTCATATTCTTTGTCCTACACTATTTTGTTTTGCTTGAAAAAAACTACTCAAAGTTCTAAAGTAACTTTCTCCTAGTTTAATTTCCCCAATCATTCCTGCACTCCGGGCGCGAAACTCCGTAATAGATAAGAGCAGATTCAACCTTTCTTGCATTTCCTCAGACGTCATGGAATTGGGAGAAATGGAGACAGAAGTTATCACCTCCTTATCATGGAAAATAAGCATATTTTCGGTAACGTCAGCAAAGACACGCACCAGTTTTTCTCCCTGGACATAATTCCCAGCAGAGAGAATACGTACCACATATTCGGAACCATCTTTAATTTGCTGAATTAATTGATTGACCTCAGCTTTGGTAATTTGCACCACCCTTTCTTTGGAGGAACTATTTCTATCCGTTTTTAGAATGGCAATTCGGTTAGCTTCTCGCAACAATCCGTCAATGGTTTGGGTGATTTTTTCCGGTTCATCAATCCGCACCAGACTGAATGTCAGCACTTCACCCCGAGAGAGGGCCAAATTACCTTGACGCAATTTTTGATAAGATAGCTCCAAATTTGCTACTCCTCGCTTTAGAAATACCAATTGGTTCTCCAAATCTGCAAGATGTGCCTCCCGATCTTGTAGTTGGGTATCTAAAGAAGTGAGCGCTTCATCTAAGGCGACAATTTTTTCGTCTCGCACACTTATTTCCACTTGCAATAACTCTTGCTGTTCTTCTAATGCAGCCAAACGATTTTCCTGCTCTACCAAGATTTTACCAAGAGATGCAATATTTTGTTCCCTTTCAGTAATAGTCTGATTTTGCTGGTTAATTTTTTCCTCTCGTAGAGCAATAATACTGTCTCGTTCGGTCAATTCTCGGTCCCGTTCCCGGACTTCCTCTTCCAGGTTGTTCAGCAGTTGTTTTACTGTCCTAATTTGTCCTGCTAACTGCTTCTGCTCTTTTTTCAGTTGCTGTCGTTCCCGCAAAAGTTTCTTTACCTCAACCCGCAGGGTAGTACTTTGTTTTGAGATAGCTTGCATTTGTCTCCGAGCCAGCTGATAATTTCGGTTAGTCTCAGCTAAACGCTGCTCAACTTTTGTTTTTTCATTTTGAGCTAACTTAAGTTCCTTTACAACCTGCTCTTTGGACTTAGTAACTTGCGTCAATTCGTTTCTAATGTCTCGCCGTTTTTGGAGAATGTCATCCAATTGAAAAATACCTTGACGTAAAGACTTACTCAAAGTAAAGAGAATAACCAAAGTAGAAGCAGCAATGAGCGTTCCCGTCACAATAGTTACCACTATGGCTGTCTGACGCGGACGGAGACCGCATAACCGCAGCCGCGCTTTACCTACTTTCGTTCCCAAGCGATCGCCCAATGCAGCAATTAAACCTCCTAATAATAAAATCGCTGCAATTAAGATATAAGCACTGGTCATATTCTCTCGTCTTTAGGTAAACTGCTTGCTGAGAGCCACTGGGTCATGAACGGTAATTTTTTTCTTATAGATTGAAATCATGCTCTTGTCTCGCAGCTCTCCCAGAAGGCGTGTAACCGTTACCCTGGTGGAACCAATAGCTTCGGCGATCGCCTGGTGAGATAACTTCAGATCAATTCTAATGCCATTCGCTGTCGGCACGCCAAAATCCCGGCAGAGAATCAAGAGAAAACTGACCAACCGAGAAGCCATATCCCCGTGAGCAAGGGTTTCAATCATCATCTCTGTCTGTAAAATGCGACTTGAAAGACTTTTGAGCATCAACATTGACAGTTCCGGATTATTACGCAAAGATTTTTCCACTTCTTCAATGGGTGCTGAAAGCAAGTCCACCTCGGTAAAAGCTACCGCATGATAAAAACGGTCAGATAGCTGACCGGTTATGAGGGACAATACGCCAAATACGGTATTTTCTCGCAGCAGGGCTACGGTTATTTCTTCCCCAGTTTCGTAAACTCGAGATAGCTTGACTGCGCCTTGGAGCAGGAAGTAAACTCGTTCTGCTGGATCTCCAGGAAAAAATATGGTCTTCCCTCTTTCAAAGGTTTGCACTGAGGGTGAAAAAGAGCCACTACCGATTTGACGAAAGACGGAGGCTAAAGCTGTATCTTGAGTTATCGATAAATTCATGTTAGTATCCAATTTTGTTGTATTTTGTCGTATTTTGTTGTATATTTTCCCCCAGTATCTTGATCACTGTTGGTCACACCGTTTCCTACCTTGTAAAATACCTCACTAAACAATTATGAATTACTTTATTATGTATTAAGTCATTATGTACTTAGTATTAATTGTAATCATTATATAGTAACAGCAGGCGGCTTAACGCCCGTCAAAACTAGAGAAAAATATGTTGAATTTAACTGGAAAAAACGCTCTTATTACAGGAATTGCTAACAATCGCTCTATTGCTTGGGGCATTGCTCAACAGCTACACAAAGGTGGAGCAAATTTAGGTGTCACCTATTTACCAGATCCTAAAGGGCGCTTTGGCAAACTGGATATATTGGTGCACTGCCTTGCCTTTGCCAATAAGGAAGATTTGACTGGGGAATTTAGCTCTATGTCCAGGGAAGGCTTTGCCAAAGCTTTAGATATCAGTACTTACTCTCTCACCCGGTTGGCAAAGGGGGCAAAACCCTTGATGTCAGAAGGTGGCAGCATTCTGACTCTCAGCTATCTCGGTGGGGTCAAAGTGATTCCCAACTACAATTTGATGGGTATTGCTAAGTCAGGTTTGGAAATGAGCGTTCGTTATCTGGCAGCAGAACTGGGTCCGAGCAACGTTCGCGTCAATGCTATTTCAGCCGGACCTATCCGCACTCTAGCATCTTCAGCAGTAGGGGGCATTCTGGATATGATACGCCATGTAGAAGAAGTGGCTCCCTTGCGACGTACTGTGACGACTCTTGAAGTGGGCAACGTAGCAGCATTTTTATGTAGTGACCTAGCTAGCGGTATGACGGGACAAGTTTTATACGTGGATGCTGGTTACGAAATCATGGGAATGTAGACTGGAAACAGTTACCTCCTACCTCATGGTTGAACACCCCTTTGTGGTAGAGTGGTATTAGGGACTCATACCCACTTTAAAATACTTTTGTAGATAGCTGTTGGAGAGAATAAGACAAAATATGGATATATTGACACTTGGTTGGATTAGCACCTTAGCTTTATTTACTTGGTCCATCGCTATGGTGGTTTGGGCACGTAATGGTTTCTAACGTGGAAACTAGCTCTCTTGTTAATGTTCTCTTTATTGCGGCGTTAGGCTTGCTTATCATGGTTAGTGGTGGTATTATCTACCTCACCGCATTAGAATGGAGCGCCCGTCGTCGTCAAAACCGGGAGAAGCGCAAGAAAAATTAGTCTGCTGGTGGCAAGACATTAGCTTCCATATTCTGGGTTGGTTTCAAATAGTTTGGGGAGAAGATGTTGAAGACAATCTTGCCACAGCTTGTTTGACAAAGCTAGATAGAAAGGCTGTTCTTTGATTTTGCGCGAATACTTGTTTGAGGGAGGCTGACATTCTTGCTAAATTAAACCCTTTCCCTTCCTCAATACTGATTTCTTGTTCTTGAAAATATTCAATCAAACTCAAACCTGCTATGCGGGTTAAATAGGCGGCGCTGATACCCTGAACTGCCCCCCCAGCAACGTAGCTAAAGGCGTTAGTTTTGAGAATACTGCCGATAGTTTGGGTAGACAGTTCCACTAAACCCAGCTTCACCATC
>JACONB010000337.1 GCA_014323965.1 Prochloron sp. SP5CPC1
TTCCGGGGAAGCAGTGGCTAGGAAACCGTCGGGCAAAATTTCCTCTACCGTCAGACAGATACCATCTACAGCAACGCTATCACCAATGGCTAAGTCCTGTAAAATGACACTCCCATTCTCGCCGGAGACGGAAAGAGCGAAGCGATCCTTTCCCAGGAGTCGGATTGAACCTAAACTTTGAATTAATCCTGTAAACATGAATTTATTGTGATAGTAGTGGTTACATGGGGTTTAGGGGGATTTTTCTGTAGTAATCTAGGGTAATCAGGATTAATAATGGAATAGAGTCCAACCCTTTGATGCCAACTTTATTGCTTAGGGGAAACAGATGATTGAAATGAGAGTCGCTGGAATTGCATTCGATGCGATCACCCGCAGCCCCATAGTGTTACTGAAAGATAGCACAGAACGTCGAGCGCTGCCTATATACATAGGACAGGATCAGGCTAGGGCAATTATGGGTGCTTTAGAAAAACAAAAGCCTGCTCGTCCCCTCTCCCACGACCTGATAGTCAATATTCTGGAAACCTGGAACCTGAAACTGGAGCGAATCATCATTCATTCCCTTCAGGACAATACTTTCCATGCGGTTTTGGATCTGAGTCAAGGGAAGAAGAAAAAAGAAATCGATTGCCGCCCCAGTGACGCCATCGCTATTGCTCTCCGCACTGATACCCCCATCTGGGTGATGGAAGAAGTAGTAGCTGATGCCTCTATTCCAGTAGATCGGAATGCGGACGAAGAAGAACGACAAGCTTTTAAGGAGTTTGTCTCTAATCTCAGTCCTTCAGACTTAATTAAGCGAGGTGGTTTATAGGAGAGAGTTAATGCGTTATCGAAGGTTCGGGAAAACTGAGCTGCTGCTGTCTGTCTTTTCCTTGGGAACTATGGGCTGTTTGGCAAGTTTTGTCAATTTCCGCCAAACCATAGAACAAGCTATTGCTTTGGGAATTAATCACTTAGAAACGGCTAGAGGCTATGGCAAAAGCGAGGAATATCTCGGATTAGTCCTCCAAGAGGGATTATCGGTACCGCGAGAGCAACTATATATTACTACCAAACTGCCCCCTACCCCTAATGGGGAGTTAATGTGGTCATGGATCCACCAATCTCTCGCTCGCCTGCAATTAGATTATATCGATTGTTTGGCCATTCACGGGATTAATACTTGGGAGCACCTATCATGGGTACAGAATTCTGAGGGCTGTCAAAAGGCCATTTATCGGGCAATGGCAGAGGGTAAAGTACGAAACCTAGGTTTTTCCACTCACGGCAGTTTAGATTTGATTCTGGCGGCAATTAATACTGATTTATTTGCATTTGTCAATCTCCACTACTACTATTTCTTTCAGCGCCATGACCAGGCAGTGGAACTAGCTCGCCAAAAAGATATGGGTGTGTTTATTATCTCTCCTGCTGATAAAGGAGGTCGTCTCTATACTCCGCCAGAAAAATTGCAACAGTTGTGCGATCCCTCCTCACCCTTGGAACTAAATTACCGTTTTTTGTTGGGCGATCTGGGGGTGGGGCACCTTAGTGCCCCACCCGCCAGATCTGTTACCACAGATCGCCGCATTACCACTCTGAGTGTTGGTCCGGCTAACCCTTCCCAATTAAATCCTATTCTAGCAGTTGCTGACCAAGATGGTCCCCTCACGGAGGATGAAATTGCAGTCTTGAGGAGATTAGAAGTTGAATTTTACCATAGTTTAGGAACCGATGCTTGCAGTCAATGTTACCAATGTCTTCCTTGTCCAGAAGAAATCAATATTCCCGAAGTTCTACGTCTGCGTAACCTAGCAGTAGCATATGATATGACAGATTATGGTAAATATCGCTATGGGATGTTTGAAAATGCTGGTCATTGGTTTCCCGGTAGAAAAGGAAACCGCTGCACTAACTGCGGTGATTGTCTTCCTCGCTGTCCAGAAAACTTAGATATTCCCCGACTTTTATTGGATACTCACCAACGTCTTCAAGGTTCTTCTCGTCGTCGTCTCTGGGAATAAATAAAGGGTTTGGGGTGTGTTACTACTATAACAAAAAACCAATGACTAATAATAAGAAGCTTTTATTTTTCACAATCTTATCCACCTTTTGCTGGCTCCAATTAACTGAAGTTGCAGGGGCAACAATTTCTTGCGATATCCCCGCTACGCCGTTAGAACTTGAATTGTTAAGAGATAATGACCAACTAGCTCAACGACGTATAATTACTGCGGATACAATTTCCCTAAGGTCAATCAATATTCCCAGTCTTTGGTGGGCAAGGGAACAATTTGATCCCTACAGAGGTAGATTAGTCATTAATTGGTTAGCTTACCCAGAAGAAAAACGAATCGATTTGATTGTCAATCGTCAATTATGGTCTCTGCTCGATTATCTCAATCGTTATCGTTTCATTCATCAATTTGGTACTGTTGCTAGAGGGTACCAATATAATTTGAGAGTATTCAACCAACAACAACAATGTTTAGCTACTTACAACTGCGATTTTACCATGG
>JACONB010000338.1 GCA_014323965.1 Prochloron sp. SP5CPC1
GTAAGAGATCGTATGCACAGCCCACAGGTATTATTTTGTAAAAGAGTAATTACCCAATTCATTCCTAGTTAAACATCACACCACTAGTACTATCAACACCACATACACAATCTCTACTAAATTACAACCAGATTGTAACATTCATGCTGTACCAAACTGTATTCTAACTTCACTAGTGATAATTCATCACTCATTCAGATTGCAAAGGTTCCATATTCCTGAGTATGTTATATACCACTTGGTTTAACATATTAAAATTTATGTGATTACTTGACAAACCATTCTACAACAAAGTACAATGGAAGTAATAGTGAGCATTGTTGGTTTATGCACAAATTCCTAGCAATTCAATAGCAGTGAGAATGAAAGTAATATGTGTCACTCAAAAAAGCACTACTAATGCAAGAAGAGATACTAGTTGAAATCTAGAACTATAAAACACTACAAAGGTCTTGTTATGCCAAGTCAGAGTTTGGTCTAGTTTACAATTAGCATGGCGAAATCAGATGAGAAAGTTCCATGCTTATTAATAGCAACACATTGGTAACGGCCACTATCAGATGGTGAGACATTCACCAAAGTAAGGACTTTGCTTTTTCGATGGTAGTATCTTTGAGTATAGTCGATGAAAAAGCCGGAATGATGCTGACGTTTGCTTCTTTTAAGTAAGCATCATTTTCTTCCGGGTTGACGGCGATTGTACGGTTCTGAATGGGATAGTTTTCCACATTTTCAACGTATTTCGCGTCTATGTACGCACCGGAAAAGTTAATGACTTTGACTTGGTTAGTTGTCATTTGTTTGTGAGAGAGATTTCCAAGACCCTTTTAGGCCATTCTAACTGAACCGATCTCGCGATCGCTAGCTTAACTGCCCTTATGTTCTTTGAGCCGGATTGAGCGAAACCAACTTTGACCATTATGGTAGACCCGCAGCCTGTATTCACCGTCTTCCAGGTCGATAGCTGTTGGGCCATAATTAAACAGCTCGATCGCCTTATCCCAGCTCTCTCCCTCTACATATTCTGAAATTAGCAATGTCATAGGATGCCTCTCCTGTATATATGAGATTCTAATTATAGCATAGATATTTTGTCTAGGCGCTAGCTATAATTAAAAGATGCTCCAACCACTGGTAACTGTAAGGGCACATTAGCATACCTAAAACAATACTAATAAATTTAACCCCAGGTTTGGTTCAGCGCTTGGCGCTGTTGGGTTTCGTTCCTCAACCCAACCTACACTTGCTGAGAAAATCTCTCCTATTCTTCTCTCTGTGCCCTCTGCGTCTCTGCGGTTAAATCATAAATTAGTATAAAGTATTAGTCAGTAATACCTAATACTTCATACTATTAGTACACAGCTGAAAAGGCAAGTTGTGCTAGAGCACTCCCTACCCATTGGAGTAGTAAAATTGCCAGAATCGGGGAGAAATCCATACCTCCCAAAGGAGGTATAAAAGAGCGGAAGATATTGAGATAAGGATCCGTAATCGGACTGAGAAAAGACATTGCCCGGTTAGCCCAGTCGGCAGTTTGAAACCAAGTGAGTAACACCCGAACAATGAGGAGGACTGTATAGATTTGGACAAATCTGACAATAGTCGTAATCAGCAGTATAGCCATAATTTTGCTAGCTTAATTTAATCCATAGATTCATTCTACAATAGAAGCATCGGCTATTGCGGATTGCCATTGACTCTACCTAGTTGTTCCCGCACATCATCAATACTCAGATTCAACTGAGCGATTTTCTCCTCCAAGCTGTTACGAGCCATTTCAATACTCTCTTCTGTGCTAAACTGGGGTTGGGTACCCTGTTTAAGTACAGATCGCTCCTCTTCAGTAGAGTCTTGCTCTCCTCGGGAAGCTAATAGGGTTCCCAATAACCCCCCAACTACACCACCCACAATCGCCCCAGCGAGAAAACCGCCCCCAAAACCATCATTTTGACTCATTTGACTTCCCCTCCCTTCAACTTTGTTCGTTTCATCACTCTTCCAGATTAACTGTTATTACAAAAGTTGCCCACTTATATAGTTAGGTTCCGAAAGCGCGATCGCCCGCATCTCCTAATCCAGGTACGATATAGCCTTTACTATTCAAACCTTCATCAATAATTGCTGTATAAATATTCAAGGTGGGATATTCTTCCCCCAGTTGTTTTAATGCGCTCGGTGCAGCAACTACGGAAACAATCCGCATTAAAGCCGGATCTGCCCCGCGACTGGTTAATTCTGCCATGGCCATCATAATAGAACCCCCAGTTGCTAACATTGGTTCCAGTACTAATATCCTAGTCTGATCCGGGAACTTGAGGGGCAATTTGTTCAAATAGCAACTAGGTTGTAAAGTTTCATCATCCCTTACCAAACCCAAATGATAAATTGATGCCAGAGGCAATAGGGTTTGGGCACCATCTAACAATGCCAGCCCCGCCCTCAGAATTGGTACTACTGCTATGGGGGCTGCTGGGTTAATCAAAGTGGCGGGACATTCCGCTA
>JACONB010000339.1 GCA_014323965.1 Prochloron sp. SP5CPC1
CCGTTCCTACAAACAATGGGAAGAAGAGAACATTCCACCCCAAGTAGTCTTTGAAATTGCTTCTATCAGTAATACCAGAAAGGAGCTGGAAGGGAAAAAACTTGAATTCTATGAACGTCACGGAGTAGAAGAATACTATATCTTCGATCCAGATAGAGGTTCATTGAAAGGTTGGTTACGCAGGTTCTCTTCTTTACAACCTATTTCAGAAATGTCCGGATGGATAAGTCCCCGTTTAAAGGTTCGCTTGGAAGTATCAGACGGTACACTCCAATTATATCGTCCCGACGGAGAAGTCTTTGGAACTTATGTGGAGATAATAGGGAAAGCAAATCGAGAAAAAGAACGAGCTGAACAAGCAGAACGAGAAAAATATCTAATCCAACAGCAACGAGATGCTTTAGCTTCCCAACAGCAAACATCAGTTATCCGTTTATTGGCAATGGGTTTGACGGTACAGCAAGTTGCAGCAGCCTTGGGGTTATCTGTAGAAGGAGTTCGGGAAATTGCTTCTAATTGAAAGATTGAACGAATGCGCGACAATTACCAGCTTCGTGGGGGCGCAAGTAGCTAGTTTTAGCCTCCTGAGCGTTATTTAAGTTTCTGTCCAGTTATGAGTTCATCCGATGACTAAACAGCTAATTTCCCGCATGACAGGAGTGCAGTCCCCCATAATTCCCGCTGTGGGCCAACTAATTGCTGATTATCCGGGAACTATCTCTTTAGGACAGGGAGTAGTGTCCTACGGTCCTCCACAAAAAGCGATCGCCCGTCTTTCCCAATTTCTCGCAGCACCAGAAAATCACAAATATCAATCTGCTTGCGGTATTCCCCCCTTACTGGAAGTTATCGCAGCCAAACTGGAACGGGAAAACAAAATTAAAATAGATGCTCACAAGTCTATTGTGGTGACAGCGGGGAGCAATATGGCTTTTGTCAATGCCATTCTGGCTATTACTTCCCCTGGGGATGAAGTTATTCTCCTGGCTCCTTATTATTTTAACCACGAAATGGCTATTACCATGGCAGATTGTAAGCCAGTGGTAGCGCAGACTGATGAGAATTATCAGTTAGATATATCCGCCATAGCTGCTGCCATTACTCCTCGAACTAAAGCAGTAGTTACTATTTCTCCCAATAATCCCACGGGAGTAGTTTATTCCCAGTTAGCTTTGCGTCAGGTTAATCAAATATGTGAGGAACGAGGAATTTATCATCTTAGCGATGAAGCCTACGAATATTTTACCTATAACGAAGCGGAGCATTTTTCTCCTGGAGCTATTTCTTCAGGGGATAAACAAACTATTTCCCTTTACAGTCTCTCCAAAGCCTATGGTTTTGCCAGCTGGCGTATCGGTTATATGGTCATTCCTACTCACTTGCTAGAAGCAGTGAAAAAGGTGCAAGATACCATCCTCATTTGTCCTCCGGTTATTTCCCAATATGGAGCATTGGGAGCTTTAGAAGTAGGAGTTAGTTATAGCAAGCAGCATTTGCAGCAAATTAATGAAGTGGAGCAGTTAATGAAGCAACAACTGCTTGCCCTGGATAATGTTAGTATAGGGAATGCTAACGGAGCTTTCTATTTCTTTCTGAAAGTAGATAGGTCCATGAAAGCAATGGAGTTAGTAGAGAAATTGATTCGGGAATATGGGGTAGCAGTTATTCCCGGAGACACTTTTGGCATGGAAAATGGTTGTTATTTGCGAGTTTCTTACGGTGCTTTGGAGTTGGAGACAGCAGTAGTGGGAATTGAGCGGTTAATAAGAGGTTTGGAGAGTATTAATCATTGAAAGTAAACCGCAGATGAACCCATAGACAGTTCGCCTGTGCCAGGATGGATACAGATAAATTTTGAATAGGATAATTGATTTTTCTCGCGATCGGGAGAAATAGGGAGCATATCTTGGATTTTGAAAGTCAGCTCTTAATGATCGGTAGTTTCCTCGCAATGGGTGATGATTAACGTTGTGTCAGTTCGTTGTCCCTCACACTGAACATCCTTGCCTACCCAATCGTTCAAAGTCTCACCCTCAAACGAATTGCTGCCAAGACGCCGTAGTAAAAACTCACCTTCCTCTGTTTTAATCATCACAGCTTCTCGCTCACTTTTTGAGCCAGGTGCATACAATTTTTTGAAAACTTTGCCTGTATATCTCATTCCTGCTTGCAAACGGGATCGTAGGATATCCCTTGCTGACGGCAATTTCAAGATGCGATCGCTCTTCATAAAAATGCAAAATAAAGGTCTCCTAAAGCGCAGCCCGCCCCTCCTGTTTCTGTCAATTTCAGGGAGACGTTCCCAGGAAATAACAGAAATATCGGGAACCGGGGAGTAGGGAGGAACCACACAGCGTAATTCTTGCACTGCTTCATATCCTGCCAAATGCTGGTTGATGTAATTAACCAAATTCCGCTGTAGTCTGGAGTGAAAAAGGGTTGGCATAGGTTTTTCCACAGCGTATCCGTTAACCAACTCCCATGCTGGAGAGGCTT
>JACONB010000340.1 GCA_014323965.1 Prochloron sp. SP5CPC1
CATTGGGAAAATTCAATAATTTATCGAGATTAAAATCCATTTCGTAAATCCTCAAACGGTAACACTGTATACATTTTACACCAAAAACCCAGGAGAGCCTTTTTTTGCCACCCAAACATTGTCTTAACTGGCGCAATGGATTCAAGGCGCTCTACACACCATTTTTGTCCAACCATAACAAGGCTAAACCCTTTGCCTGACCGCGCGCCTTTACGCCCACTGGTTAAGTCTACATCTGCTTTAACCATCTCGTAGACAATGGTAGTAATGGGGAATATTTTAGATAGCTCAGTTACTATCCGAATCTCCATTTCCCTAGATGCTCGAATAGAGGGTGGGACTTTGCTTTGTTTGCGGTTACTAAACCTTTTCTGACGATGGGCACGTTGCTTAAATAGAATAGAGCGGTCTATCCGTCGGCCTCGTCTTGCACGACGCTGCAATGCTCGTCCTCTGACATTCTTAATTATCTTGCCTTTCTTAATAACAGCTGCCCCCAAACGCTCCTTTACTCGCTGGAATGGTAAGACCAAGTGAGCGGCGTAAAGTGTGGATTTTGATGATTGAACAGCTATCCCTGAGTAAGATTTACCAAGGTCTACGCCGACTACGATTTGCTGGGTTTTGTTCCCTGACGGTTCCCTCACCAATTGAACATAGTAAAGTCTGGCGTCGTTCCAATGTCTGGTAGCCTTGCCTTTCTTCACCCAACGGCAGGCACGGCTTGCCGATGTGGGCATAGCAGGCGTTCCATCTGGGTTTTGTACTGGTACTCTAAGCATGGAGATAATCCTCTAGAGATAAAGTTGTGAGTCCCTACGGGCACTTAATGCGTTGTGTCTTGCACAAGGCAGTGCTCTTAATCAGAGAGCCAACAGATAATCCGAGCTAGGGAAATACTCGGAAGTGTTATCGCATCAGTCTTCTGCCCTAGTCACCTCTTAGTTAGAAGCTGATTCTTCTAAGCCCCGTCGCAAAGAGCGCGGGGTAAGTGACAATAGCAGCTTTTAGAGCCTAATAGCAGCAGTTCCTGTCCTATTTTTTAGAGGGATAAACTCTCGCAGACTAGGAAAGAGAAAATGATTTTCTGTTACTGGTTTATCTTCACCACTTTCCAGGTTATAGTGGGGAATGAGTTCCAAAATCTTACGTCCTTCCAGGCGGCGGCGACTTTTGCCCTTGCGTTTTCTAGCCAACCCTATTACCTCCTTTTTCCACAGCTTGCAGTAATCCTGTTTACAAAAGCCAAGCCTATTATATTTGCTAATCGAATTAAAATCAACTGGTATTCCCTCAATTATTTGAGGAACATAAATTAATTGAAATTTCTTGCTATCAAAGCAATCTGGACCAATTGAAATAAAGGGCAAGTCGTGGTCAAAAGATTAAAAAATGTTACAATAGGAAATTATAGCGCTACACTCTTCTTCAAGGGATGAGTATTTATCCCCATTGTCGTCGGAGCATATCATCTCCCAAATCTAATGTCCTATCCCCACCAAATCTATCTCCCTGCTAGTTCTGAATTTATCGCCCTGTGTCAGTCACAGGTATCTTTGTTGACTCAAGGACTCGGTGCTACCTGGAGTGCTGTATATTTAACTGAAAGATTGGCGGAAGGGACTGAGACAAAACTGATTCCAGTGTTAGTCTATCCATCCCAATCTACAATCTGGCAGCGGGCAAGATCTTTAACCAGACTTCCTACTATGTACGGGCGATCGCCCCGTTTACTAGCAGCATCCCCAGAAGTTGCTCCCGTTGCAACAGTGACTCAAGAGTGGCAAGAACAATATACTGATGGACAACAGCAAATTGTCTTGCCTCTAATCCATGAAGAAATGGTGGTGGGTTTACTGGTAACGGCTCGTTCGGATCGGGAATGGAATGAGGGAGAGACAGCCCATATTGAAAAAATTGCTCGCACCTTGGCGATCGCTTGCCTTCTAGATCGCGAGAGAACCTGGTATCAACAGCAATTTGAATCTTCCCAAAAGATGCGCTCCCTAGAACGGAATCGACTTGATGACCTGCTCCATCAATTGCGCAACCCTTTAACTACTCTGCGCACCTTTGGTAAACTGCTCCTGAAGCGTCTCTTACCAGGGGATAGGAATCAAAAAGTGGCTCAGGGCATTCTCCAGGAAAGCGAACGCCTGCAAGAATTATTGGCCCAATTTGAAGAGTCCCTACCAAAAGAGTCTCCTATACTAAATGCAGCCCCAAATAACAATTCCGGTCAGTTTCTTCTCCCTGGTAATTCCTTGAGTTTAGAACCAGTGGCAATTAGGGAGGTTTTAGACCCATTTCTACCTGGGGCTGAAGAGATTGCTAAGGATAGAGGAATTGATTTTTTGGTGCAAATAGATGGTAACTTACCCAAAGTGAAAGCTAATGGGAAAGCATTGCGGGAAGTCTTGAGCAATTTAATAGATAATGCTTTGAAATATACAGATTATGGTGGTATAGTTGAGATTGAAGCTAGGGATGAATTGTCTAATTGGCAATCTATTGTTATTCGAGACACTGGTTATGGCATTCCCCTTGCTGATCAACCCCGCATTTTCCATCGCCATTACCGGGGAATACAAGCCTCTGGAAATATTTCCGGTAGCGGTTTGGGACTGGCGATCGCCAAGGAACTGCTGGAACAAATGCAGGGCAAAATTGAATTAATTAGTCCTAATGGAGTGAGGAAGGTTGGCCTCGGATCTACTTTTATCATTTGGCTTAAAACAATGACAGTTAAGTAGGGTTGGCATCGTCCGCCGATTGATGTATTAACTTAAATTTATTATTTGATAAGGTTAAATAAATTAAATTTATGCTTAACTTTTAATTATTTGGCAACGCACCGCCCTCGCAAGTAGACTATATTCCCAGTTCCCTTTTCCCTTTCCCCTTAAAAACGTTTGGTCTTGTTAATACCGGAAATAATACCTGAAAAGATGGCGATCGCCATCGGGACTAAAATCATCCAGCCTGGGATATAGGTAAGAATCTCTAAGCCTCTCAGGATATACAGCAGGACACTAATAGACAGAGAAACCAAAAAGAGATAAGCCATGATAGGTTGTAGGTAGTGAGTAACTGCTGTAAGGGTAGTTTAGCACTGGGGGGAGGGAACTGCTAAATATTGATTTCGTTTCCGCTGGGGGGGAGGGAGTTAATGCTGACTATCTCGCTTCCCAGATTTTGATGCCGTCCCAGCCACCACTGACAATAGTCAGTCCATCGAAGCTTATAGCTACTGAGCCAACGTATCCATTATTACCTGGGAGGGTAAATCCCAGACTTTGATGTCCCCACCGTCGCTGACGAGACAATATACGGGCAGCCGCAAGCCCCCGTCATTTATGCGGGGGATAAGGCAACGCGGCGACTTTAGTCGCCTTTTGACCAATATCATATTTG
>JACONB010000341.1 GCA_014323965.1 Prochloron sp. SP5CPC1
AAAAACAGAAATATCTTCACTCCATTTTGTTAAATAATTGCGTAAAAAATATTCGGCATTATTATCGATTAGCTTTTCGGGTAAAGGAGAGGGTTGAATCAAAAAAAACCAATGATAATAAGCTTCCCCAAAATACCGATCTGCATTAGCATACATTGTCGAGGTAGGAAAGATATCCAAGAGAGCAATTTTCTGAACTCTAGTGGGGCGATCTAAGACTAAACGATGAGCTACCCTTGCCCCCCGATCATGACCTACTAAGTAAAATTTGTCATAACCTAACTGAGACATGACCTCTACCTGATCCATAGCCATCACTCTTTTAGAATAATTAACATGATCCGGTTTGCCTGGGGGTTTGGAACTATCCCCGTATCCTCTTAAGTCAGTCACTATAACTGTAAAGTCTAGCGCTAAACGGGGAGCTATTTTATGCCAGATAACGTGGGTTTGAGGATAGCCATGGAGCAGCAAAAGTGGTGGTCCTGACCCCCCTGTTTTACAGTTTATCTTGGCGCTTTTCGTCGTGATTATTTGCTGTTTAAAGTCGGGAAACATATATATATAATTATATTAGTCTAAATATTCATAATTTTGGCTGTTATATGCTGACTATTATATACTCAGACGAGTTTCTCGAACACGATAACGGTCCTTTGCACCCCGAAAGACCGGAACGCCTTAGGGCTATTGTGGAGGCATTAAGAACTGCACCTTGGGCGTCCCGACTGGATTGGCAAGTTCCCACCCCTTGCGCCACAAGGGATGTGCTCCCCTTAATCCAAGAAATCCACAGTCAGGAATACGTGGAACGGGTAAGGCAGATTGCCTCGTCCGGTGGAGGGGCTTTGGATCTGGATACCCCTGTCTCTCCCAGGAGTTTCGATCTTGCTACCTTAGCAGTCAGTGCTTGGCTCGATGGAGTGGATCGAGTATTAGAAACGGACTATTCGGCTTTTGTCTTGACTCGTCCTCCCGGTCATCATGCTACTAAAGAAAGGGGGATGGGATTTTGTCTCTTTTCTAATGCAGCTATCGCCGCTCACTACGCCTTGAGAAAACCGAAAATTCAACGGGTGGCTATTCTGGACTGGGATGTGCATCATGGTAACGGTACGGAAGCTATTGTAGCCAATAATCCCCAAATTGTCTACTGTTCCCTGCATCAGTATCCTTGTTATCCTGGCACTGGAGGAAAGAGCAATGGCAATGTTCTCAATTTACCCATGGCGAGGGGCAGTACTTTAACTGAGTACCAGCCCGCATTTACCGAAAAAGTTGTTCCTTTCTTAACAGACTTTCAACCAGATTTGTTAATTGTCAGCGCGGGTTACGATGCCAATCATGATGACCCTCTCGCGTCAATTTCCTTACAACCTTCCGATTTCGGCGTATTTACGGATTATTGCCTTCAGGTAAAGTGCCCCATTCTCTTTGGTTTGGAAGGAGGTTATGATTTGAATTCCTTGGCGCGATCGGTGATGGCGACTATTGAAACAGTGCTCAGTTACCAGTTATCAGTGGTTATTAAATAAATTATTTATTATTAGTATGAATAAGCTATAATTATCCCTGCCGAGAGGGGCAGGATAGGGGTTATATTTTTTGTTAAATCAGTTTAATGGCCCGGAAGCTAAAATAGAGAGTGAGGGCGATCGCGCTCAAACCGATTAAAATGCCTATATAAGTGATTACCGCCATCAAAATTTCTCCTCAATTATTCTTGTTTATTTCTGCTATTATACTTTTAGCATAGCAGATAAATCCAAATTATGCAATCTCTTATACCGGTCAATTTACCACAGAACTCTTACAACATAGCTATAGCTTCCCATAATCTCCACCAACTGGGGAAAGAGGTGAAGGAATTGGACTTAGGTAAAAAAGTACTACTGGTCTCCAATCCGAACATTTTCAACCTTTACGGCAAAACTGCTGTTACTTCCTTGGAAACTGCTGGTTTTGAGGTATCAACTCATCTTATACCCGATGGAGAACGGTACAAAACCCTGGATCAAATCTTCAATATCTATGATACTGCCTTGGGGAACTATTTAGAACGGTCTTCAACTTTAGTAGCTTTAGGGGGTGGGGTTATTGGGGACATGACTGGTTTTGCTGCTGCTACCTGGTTGCGAGGAATTAACTTCGTTCAAGTTCCCACCTCTCTTCTGGCTATGGTGGATGCTTCTATTGGGGGTAAAACGGGGGTGAATCATCCTCAAGGCAAAAACCTGATTGGTGCTTTCCATCAACCGCGATTAGTATTAATTGACCCTTTGCTGTTACAAACCCTGCCTAAGCGGGAGTTTCGGGCGGGAATGGCAGAAGTAATTAAATATGGGGTTATTTGGGATGAGGATTTATTTGTTCAGTTAGAAACAGCAGATAGGATTGATAGCTTTTCTTCTCTGAAGGAAGAGTTGCTGCAAATTATTTTAACTCGTTCTTGTGAAGCGAA
>JACONB010000342.1 GCA_014323965.1 Prochloron sp. SP5CPC1
TCTACCCATCGAACCGTATTCTACAATCGTCTATAATGTGGCATCCAGCATTCTGGAAGCCCAACAAATCTCCTTGAGTGGTGTTGGGTTTCGCTGGCTCAACCCAACCTACTGGCTGACGCAATTGCCTGTTCGTTGGATAGCCACTTGTTCTAAAATATATTCCTGTAGAATGCACCCTATTTAACCACTCTTAAAATATATCACACCACTATAACTAAAAGCAACCCTTTTCTCTAAAATTCCAATTTAGTGATGAACCACAGAGACACAGAGAACACAGAGAGAAGAATTAAGAGAGAGATTGGGTTCTAATTACCTATATATAAGGCGGCACATTTTCCCACTCTTAAAATGGATCACAACAACCAACCTTTATACAACCCTTTTCCCCCAGAATTCCTTCGCGTCTTTGCGCCTTTGCGCGAAACAATCCTAAGTCAAAACCTCCCCCCCCACCATTCGCTCATAACGCATTTCTAACTCCCGTTTGATACCCTTTGCCCCCTTCAGACTGGGGTCCGCCAACATCAACTTCTCCGCTGCCTCCCGGGCCACCACTAACACGTCCTGGTCCTCTGCTAAACTCGCCAAAGCAAAATCCGGTAACCCAGACTGACGCTTCCCTAAAACCTCTCCGGGACCACGAAAACGCAAGTCCATCTCGGCAATAAAAAACCCATCCTGAGACTGTTCTAACACTCCCAACCGCTGGATAGTTTCCGGTTTCTTACTCCCACTCATCAACAAACAGTAAGACTTATCACTACCCCTCCCCACTCTACCACGCAATTGATGTAATTGAGATAAACCAAAACGTTCTGCATTCTCAATTAACATTACGGTGGCATTGGGAACGTCCACTCCCACTTCAATTACTGTGGTGGAAACAATAATTTGGGTCTCATTGTTCCGAAAAGCACTCAGGGCTTCATCCTTCTCAGCGGAAGTCATACGACCATGAAGCAGTCCCACTTGAAATTCAGGAAAAATAGTCTCTTGAAGGCGTTTGTGTTGGTCTACTGCCGCCCGCAAATCCAGTTTCTCCGATTCTTCAATGAGGGGAAATATAATATAAGCTTGCCTTCCTTGGACAATTTCCCGACGGATCAGTTCGTATGCTTTATTCCGCTGTCTCCCAGTTACAATTGTGGTCTGAATAGGTTTCCTTCCCGGGGGCAATTCATCAATTTGACTCACATCTAAATCTCCATGCAATGTGAGAGCTAAGGTGCGGGGAATGGGAGTGGCAGTCAAGCTTAAAACGTGGGGAGACTGCCCCTTCGCTAACAACCTTCCCCTTTGCTGCACTCCAAAGCGATGCTGTTCATCAATAACCACTAAACCTAATCGCTGGAACTGGACCGGGTCTTGAATTAAAGCATGGGTACCTACTAATAAGGGTAATTCCCCGATTGTTAATTGATGGTAGAGCGATCGCCTTTTAGCGGTTTTAGTGGAACTTGTGAGCAATTCTACAGGTAAATGTAACAGATTAAACCAAGTTACTAATTTGTGGTAATGTTGTTGAGCTAAAACCTCGGTGGGAGCCATTAAAGCTGCTTGATAACCGGATTCAATTGCTGCTAAAATAGCAAAGACAGCCACTACAGTTTTCCCGGAACCTACGTCACCCTGTACCAGGCGATTCATAGGCTCCTCAGAGCGCAAGTCTTGGAGAATTTCATTCACAACTCGCTGTTGAGCATTAGTTAAAGTAAAAGGTAATAACTTATTAAACTGCTCAATCAGTTTCCCCTTGGGTACAAAAATAGCGCTTTTCTTCCCCTTTCTTTCCTCTTGGCGTCGCTGGAGAAATCCCAATTGTAAGTAGAAGAATTCATCGAACACCAATCGTCGCCTTGCCTGGTTTAAAATCTTAGGGTCAGTGGGAAAATGAATATTGGCGATCGCCTCACCTAAACCAATCAATCCGTAGGTATGGCGGAATTCTTCCTGTAAAGGGTCTTGCAGTTGTTTCACAGCCCCTATTGCTTCCAAAACCGCTCGCCGCACCAAATCTGCTGCCACCCCTTCAGTTAAACTATAAACAGGCAATACTCGCCCCACTTTCAGAGAATTAGTTCTCCCTCTCGCCGACAAAACTTCGATGTCGGGATTATCCAAAGTAACACCATATTTATTCTTTTTCACTAACCCAGAAGCCGCCACTAAAGAACTTTTTGGATACTGACGCTTCATTTTTTCTTGCCAACCCCGGTTACTAAAGCGAGTCCCGGCAAAAAAACGACTCAGTTTAATGGTACCACTGTTATCTTCAATAGTTAGACTTAAAATGGTCAGTTTTTTATTATTCTTAGTACTACCGCAGTGAGAATATTTCACCTTCCCCACTAAAGTAACAGTTTCCCCTGGTACCAGATCCCCAATATTCACCTGACGAGCATAGTCAATATAGTCTCTCGGATAATAGAAGAGTAAGTCTCGCACCGTAGTCAA
>JACONB010000343.1 GCA_014323965.1 Prochloron sp. SP5CPC1
GCCCACATAATATAATAGTACCAAATTGCCTTGCTGTCTCTAATTCAAATAATCAGAGAAATACTTCCCCGCTGGTGGTCCCAATTTACCCTCCAGACAAAATTAATGGCGGCGGCCACCTTATTCATCTCCTTGCTCATAAGTGGACTCACTTTTTGGGCTGTGAATACAATTGGGCAAGACGCGAGAATGAACGATACCCGCTTCGGTCGGGATTTGGGTCTGTTGCTAGCAGCAAATAGCGCCCCCACCATTGCCGAACACAATCTCTCGGAGGTGGCACGCAACGCTTTACGCTTTTACGACAGTACTTCCAGCGTGCGCTACATTCTCTACGCTGACGAAAAGGGACAGATTTTCCTGGGTATTCCTTTTTCTGAGGAGGCACAAGTAGATAACTCCCTCACTATCTCCCGTCGCATTCAGTTACCGGATAATTACGATATATACTCCCAACTTCCTCTAGTGCGGCAACACTTAACCCCTTCCGGGGAGGTGACGGACGTCTTTGTCCCCCTAACCCATAAAGGGAAATATTTGGGAGTATTAGCCATCGGTATCAATCCCAATCCCACTACTTTAACTTCTTCTATCTTAACTCGTGAAATTACCATCGCCGTGTTTGTCTCTATTTGGGCAATGATGATTCTCGGAGCAGTCTTTAATGCTCTCAATATTACCAAACCAATTAAAGAACTGCTCGTGGGGGTGAAAAATATCGCAGCGGGGAACTTTAAACAGCGCATTGACTTGCCTTTTGGTGGAGAGTTGGGGGAATTAATTGTCAACTTCAACGAAATGGCAGAGCGACTGGAGAGCTATGATGAGCAAAATATAGAGGAATTGACCGCCCAGAAAGCTAAGTTGCAAACTTTAGTTGCTACTATAGCCGATGGAGCAGTATTGTTGGATACTGACCTCAAGGTGATTCTCGCAAATCCCACTGCACGAAGGATGTTTGGTTGGGAAGGAGAAGAACTGGACAATAACATCCTCCAATATTTACCCGATTTTTTGACAGTTCAACTCACCGCACCCCTAAATGAAATCGCTGCTGCTGACAGTCAGGAAAAAGAACAGACAGAGCAGCATAAAGAGTTTCGTATTACCCTATCCCACCCCACCCAACGGACAGTTCGTATTTTGCTTACTCAGGTTCTCGACCAACAGCGGACTGATGTCAAAGGTATAGCCATGACGGTGCAAGATATCACCCGAGAGGTAGAATTAAATGAAGCAAAAAGTAAATTTATCAGTAATGTCTCTCACGAGTTGAGAACACCCTTATTTAATATTAAATCCTTTATCGAAACTCTGTTGGAATATGGCGAAGACTTAACGGAAAAAGAACAACGAGAGTTCCTAGAAACTGCTAACAACGAAACCGATAGATTAACCCGCCTGGTGAATGAGGTTTTAGATTTATCCCGGTTGGAGTCATCGAAAATATATCATCTTAACCCAGTAGACTTAGCCGGACCAATTGAACAAACTATACGTACTTATTACCTCAATGCTAAAGATAAGAAAATTGAATTAAGCCAGGAAATAGAATTGGACTTACCTCCAGTATTGGGTCATTACGATTTATTGCTCCAAGTACTCACTAATCTGGTGGGAAATGCTCTCAAGTTTACTAAATCTGGGGGTAAAGTAGTCATTCGCGCTTATTTGCTTCACCCCCAGACGAACCAAGTCAGAGTGGAAGTATCTGATACAGGTATCGGCATAGAACCGGAGGACACTGAAGCCATTTTCCACCGTTTCTTCCGGGTAGAAAATCTTGTCCACACTTTAGAAGGAACAGGACTGGGTCTTTCTATTGTAAAACATATTATTGAAAAGCACAATAGCACAGTACATTTAATTAGTGAAGTGGGAGTGGGAACAACTTTTTGGTTTGATTTAGCAACCGCAGATGATTGCGTAAGCAACCCCGTCCTTGGCGTCCGCTAATGAACGCCGATGTGTGTCTAGCAAGGCTTCTTCGGTCTTTGGCGGACGTCTAAAGGCTGTTAGACGTCAGTATCTAAACTTAGTGCAAACAAGATGGCTTGCCTGATTTGGTGCATCACCTCAGATGGTAAGTCACCGAGTTTACGTTCAAGCCTTGCTCTTGGAATAGATCCCAAGCCTTGCACATTAGCAAAGGAATCTCGATTCAGAAATTTTAGCTTTGGTAATTCCACTTCATATCTACTCTTCCGATTTTGACTTGTTAACGGAACGTATATAATCAAAGCTCGTGGTGGATTTGGGTCGTAACGAGATACCACTACAACAGGACGAGTCTTCGCAGCTAATCCCAAATCTGCCAGCCACACTTCACCAGGTTTAGGGTTCATCAAGTAAATCTAGTACTTCTTGCTCTACAGTTGGGGAACGAAGGATATCCAGAGTACATTGATCAGCTAGCTCAAT
>JACONB010000344.1 GCA_014323965.1 Prochloron sp. SP5CPC1
TAATCGCTGTATTGAACATGGTATTGGCACGATTATTTTTGGGTGGAATAAGGGGCAAAAGCAGAATGCCAACATGGGGCATAAATCTAATCAGAAGTTTGTACAAATTCCCACCGCTCGTCTCAAAGAGCGGATTCGACAACTGTGTGACCTACATGGGTTAAAGTTTGTTGAACAGGAGGAGTCCTACTCGTCTCAAGCTAGTTTCTTAGATGGTGATTCGGTTCCAATTTACGGTGAAAAACCCTCAGACTGGAAGCCATCAGGGATAGGAGTAAATCCATGTATGATCCCAATCCGGGTAGATTTTTGAGTGAAGACCCTCTGGGTTATGAGGCTGGAGATGCAAATTTGGATCGATATGTCCTCAATAGTCCGGTCAACTATTTAGATCCAACAGGAGAAGCCCCAGTACCAGTGGCTCCTCCGCCAACACCGTTACCAACTCCTACTCCAACTCCAACACCTACCCCACTACCAACTCCTACTCCAAAACCACCAATTCCTGGACTTGGGGTTTTAGGGGGTGCTGCGATTATTCTTCTACAGGATCTTCTGTTTCCTCGCCCTCTTAACGTAGGAGAGGACGAGTTTCTTGAACAACTAGAATGTAAGAAGCCGAAATATAAATGTACAGCCAGATGCCCTGTTCAGCAAATAGACCCCAAAGCAAAATGCCCGGAGCTTGTCTTTGGTACAGGTATTGGGTCAAGTCCAGGCGAAGCGAGCAGAGCAGCAAAAAGAGATGCCAACAGCAAAATACCGAGAGGTTGTAAGGCCAAGCATTGCACTGTTAGATGTAAAAAGATTAGATAAGTGAGAAGTGAGGAAAAAGTAAAAATGCCTAATTTAATAAAACTGATGCAAGTTGTGGGTACATTTGAAGTATCTCCCATCTTTACAGTTAATCAAGATGATCCATGGAGGTTTCGTATAGAAATATTAAAAGAATATCCTTCTGGCAAGTATATTCCAAGGGTTTATCGATGGGAATGCTTTAGAGTGCGACCAACTTTTCCACAGGATGAAAATGGAGAGAGCAGCAGTGAGTTAGCAGATCATGATTTTTTAATTCAAGATATAGGACTTGACTCTGATGATAACGATATTTCAGGTGATTCGATAGAAGAAGTTTTAAATAAAGTGCAGCAAAGACTTGAAGAGATGTTTTTTATAGATAGGTCTGAAGCAGATCTGGTTTGAGGCTCCAGATGCAAATTTGTATCGATATGAGACCTAATTACGATACTGTGGGGTCCAAGAGCGATCCCTGGGGTGAGTGGAAAGAATGGTAAACTGGCGGCGCGCTTAAATACCAAATGGGTTCTATACTTCAAAAGTATCAATTGACAGACACTGTATATTGCTCTATTCTTGATTTAGAGTCAGGTTGGAGGTATTCGGAGGGGAGATGCGGCTTACTGTGAAAGTGGCGGATCATAAGCTCAATATAAACAGTTGCTCAGTTTAACCCTCACTCTAATCTAGAAATACCATTTTAGGAGAAGTTAAAAATGTCTATTTTATTTCAAATATCCCTCGCAGCCTTAGTATTCTTGTCTTTCGTGCTGGTTGTGGGGGTTCCAGTAGCCTATGCTTCACCCCAAAACTGGGATCAATCCAAATCCCTGCTCTGGGTTGGCTCTTTTGCTTGGATCGCTTTAGTATTAGTTGTAGCCGTTCTCAACTTTTTCGTCATCTAAGAACCGGCTCATCCATTACATTAAGCTAAGAAAAAAGGATTTAGCACTACCATGGCAGTTTTTGAGGGAACATTTACTCAGACACCAGCTTCATTCCGTTTTGCCATCGTCATCGCTCGCTTTAACGATCTGGTGACGGAAAAGTTGTTGTCCGGGTGTCAAGATTGCCTAAAACGCCACGGTGTCGATATTAATCCCGAAGGTACTCAAGTGGATTATATTTGGGTACCTGGGTGTTTTGAAGTTCCTATGGTGGCTCGCCAAATGGCAATTTCCCATCGTTACCATGGAGTGATTTGCCTCGGCGCAGTCATTCGGGGACAAACTCCCCATTTTGATTATGTGGCTGCTGAAACAGCTAAAGGCATAGCTGCCGCAGCTTTTCAAACGGGAGTGCCAGTGATTTTCGGCATTTTGACGGCGGATACCATGACCCAAGCTTTGGAAAGGGCAGGAATTAAAAGCAATCACGGTTGGAATTACGCCCTGAATGCTTTGGAAATGGTCAATTTAATGCAACAGTTTGGTGAGAGCGGTTCTGGCAACAAAAATGTTCTTCCCGTTTCTGCTCAAAACCTTTCCCTGCAAGAGTTTGAGGATGTTACGGAAAAAAGTTGAAATTTTTTTTGCCAAAGGGGTTGACATTTGACTTTTATTTTGCCATTCTAGATAAAAGACAGATGCGGGTATAGCTCAGTGGTAGAGCGTCAC
>JACONB010000345.1 GCA_014323965.1 Prochloron sp. SP5CPC1
CTGTTTAACTCCCCGCCACTGGCTGCCAGCAGTAATATTAGGTCACGTGATTATAATAATAACTTTGCATGCTGGTCTAAAAGTACCACGCAGGAAACAAGGTATCTACAATTGGTGGCCTTTAGCTATAGCTACCTTTTATTTAACATTTAGTTTTAGCTGAGCTTGATGTTATTTGCCACATGATAGTGAATCATTGCATTGTATAATATGCCAAGCTAAGTATATAAATCTCTGTACTATTGCTTTATCATAATATTGAATTTTGTATACTTTCAATCTATCCCTAATAGAGCGTGCTTTCCGACACCACTGCCAAGATTAATATCCTCAAACACCCCACTAGCAATTCTTGGGTTAAACAAGCCCTCTCTAATCTAAACGTCATCTTGCTGGATCATTCTCACTGCGAGCGGAAAGCAGCGGGGGTAGCCTTAAATTTGATGTTTCGCTATCCATCTTCAACTAAGTTGGTGCGCCAGTTAACGGCAATCGCCAAGGAGGAGTTGGAACATTTTGAGCAAGTGAACCAGTGGCTAGAACACCTGAACATTCCCCTGGCTCCCTTGAAACCAGCCCCCTAGGTCGCTCCAGGCTTAAAAGCTCAGATCCGCCGTCAAGAACCGGAAAGATTCCTGGATTCTCTCTTGGTTGCTGCCCTAATCGAAGCTCGATCCCACGAAAGGTTGGGATTACTGAGTACTCACTGTTGTGATCCAGCCTTAGCTAAATTCTATCGCAGTTTGACTGCATCGGAGGCACGTCACTATGGCATTTATTGGGTTTTGGCCACTACTTATTTTAGCAGAGACGCAGTGGGACAACGGTTAGAAGAATTGGCAATTGCAGAAAGCGAGTTATTGGCAAATCTCTACCCCGAACCGAGAATTCACAGCTAAAGGGTGTGGGGTGTAGGGTGTAGGGATTGCCTGAATACTTATAATTTGCCCTAATAACGTGGGCGAGAGCGCGGGAGCGCCAATGAGCGCCGGCGTATTTACAAACTTATTAAACAGAACAATTGCTAAAACCTTTATTCAACTTGGCTTTCCTCGAACCTCGATTGCGAAGCTTTGCGTAAGCTATGAACCCCGTACCCGCGCGCAGCGCTATAATTTTTTTAATAACCGTTTAATCCCCAATTGCAACAACCAACACATCAGCAAAGGTGCCAGCAAAATGAGCCAAAAAGGCAGAGATAGAAACTGGGCTAGATTAATCAGCACTGTTATGAGGACAATAAAGCAAGATACTCCCCAAGGAAGCCAATTTAACCAGCTTTTAGCTATTCCAGAATCAAAATTAACCTGTTCTATGATTTGCTCCATCAGCCAGTAGTGAACTGTAGTAATTTTACCTGCAAATTCCACCTTTTCCAGGGAATTGTTACTAATCTGGTGAATAATCTCTCCATCCAAAAATATTAAACTACGGATTATGGCTTCCTCTTTATAGTAAGTAGAGAAAAGATAATTTTGTCCCTCAAACAAAATATAGCAGCGCAAATCTGTTTGTTGTTGAGGAGAAAGATAGAGTTGGCTGCCGTCGGTTTTGGCTCTTTCTATTGCCACAAGACTAGATTTATCTAAATTCAAACAAATGCCTTCCCATAAAGACTCAATCCGAATGTTATGAGACAAATCCAGATGTGACTGCTTGTTTTTGGAACTGTATTCAGCCTTGTTCATTTCTGTGGCGCAGTCTTTGTAATGAAATCCAGAATAAATCCCAAAAGGGATCGCCATTGCTTTGTCCCTGCTTCTACCCCACCCTGATGAATTGCTATGATTTGCTCTTTGTGGGGATGGTCAAAAATTTCTTGGGTGTAACGATTGAGAATTTGACCATCGAAATGAATAATTGTCTGGGCATAAATTAAATCCGTTAACACTGTTTTGGCATTATTTTTGAGTAGTGCCCGATTTCGATTGTCCAAAGCTGCTTTCAATTCTCTCATTTTGCGCAAGCTACGCAAAAAACGACTATTCCCCAGCAGCTTTTTTATTTTCATAACCGCCTCAGTATTAGCTTCAGTGGGATCCGGCAGTGTGTGGGAGATGGTATCCAAATTTGCTGTGCGATTGGTGAGGATGGAAGAATTTTCCGGCAGATCTGCTTGGATAAGTGCGTATTCTAATTCTAATTTGCGCCGCAATTCCAGATACCGCTCCCGCAGTGAGGGATGAACTCCCTTTTCTTCTAAATAGGAGCTGGTTAGGGTATAAATCTCCCGATATGAATCCATTGGCATAAACTTATCCCCAGTAATACTCTCCACAACCATGGTGTTCACTTCCACCACTGTAATATCCTGGAGGACTTCTCGCCAAGACTGGACAAATTGGAGAGACTCTCTTCGCTTAGCTAGCTCAGTGGGACGCTCCTGCTGTTCCCTTTGGTTATTTTTTTTTAC
>JACONB010000346.1 GCA_014323965.1 Prochloron sp. SP5CPC1
TCCTCCCTACCGTGGGAACTCTTTAGAGTCGTGGTTACTCCTCATTTTTAACTGCATTACATGTGCATGTAGCTATGTTTAATGGCATTATGGAATAAATTGAGAAATACTTGAGTTAGGCGATGAGGATCCCCTTCCAGTTGGATAGACTCGTCACCAAAATAAGTCAACTCTACTTCTTTTTGCCCGGCTAGAGGAGAGAGAGTTTCCCAGGTAGCAAGAATTAAATCCCCCAATAGGATAGACTGATACTGAAGATGTTGGCTAGGATTTTCCTGTAAGCGACTGATATCAAGCCATTGTTGCACTAAATCAATCAGGCGATGAATTTCCTTGGACATGCGCTCAACCCAGTGGCGTTCAGAATTTTCCAGACGCTGAAGTAACAGTTCTGTCACCAGGGAGATAGAGGTGAGTGGGGTTCTCAGTTCGTGAGTCAGATCTGCAAAAGCGCGATCGCGTCCGCGAGAAAGTTCCACCAAAGGTTGTTTGTTTTCGATAAAAACAGCAACAGTTCCTAAAGGTTGAGGAAAACAAGAGGCTTTCAAAAGGAGGGGGGATTTATTCTTGGTGTAGGACTCCCATTCTACCACTTGCAGTTGTTGACATTGGCGAGTTCGTTCGATAGAGCGATCAAGTTCGTAGGAAAGAACCAACTCTAAGAGCAAACGTACCTTTCCTGGTTGCCAACGGTCAATATTTAACAGTTCTCGTGCCCGTTGGTTGCACCATAGGAGTTGGTTTTCTTCATCGACGTGCAAATAGCCTATGGGAGCTATTTCCCATAACTGCTGCCAGGTTTGTAATTTCTGCTCCAATTGTTGGCTAGTTTGAAGGATACGGGAAATCTCACGGCGCACTAGAGAAAGTACGGGCAAGGACGTCAACTCTGCACCTGTTCCATGGTGGAATAAATCTAATATTCGCCTCAACTGCTGATTTACCTGGTGTTGTTTCCAGAAGCCAAAACCAACTCCCAGACATAATCCCAGGATAAATGTAATCAAAGGCATTTGTTGGTTCCACCTCTGATCTAAATTAGCACCTTCTCAGCCAAAACGATAACCAAAACCCCGCACCGTAATTATATATTCTGGCTGAGAGGGGTCTTGCTCTAATTTTTCCCGTAACCAACGAATATGGACATCTACAGTTTTCATATCTCCCAAGAAATCATGTCCCCAAACCTGTTGGATCAATTGCTCCCGAGACCAAACTCGGCGAGGATAACTCATGAATAAGTCTAGCAAGCGAAACTCTTTGGGAGAAAGATTGACTTCTTTTTCTCGAACCACTACCCGGCACTCTTGGGAAAACAGCGTCACATCTTTATACTGTCTTACCGGGGTTTGCTGCTGCGGTAAAGAATTAAAGCGCTGACGACGGAGTAAAGCCCGAGTTCGAGCAACTAACTCTCGCATACTAAAAGGTTTGGTGAGGTAATCATCAGCCCCTACCTCTAAACCCAAGACCCGATCGGTTTCGCTACTTTTAGCACTGAGAATTAAAATGGGGATCATATTGCCTTGATAGCGCAGCAAGCGACAAACATCTAAACCGTTGACCTGAGGTAGCATGATATCTAAGACAATCAAATCCAGAGGGGAACTGGAAGAGGAGTCGGCATTTTGCAGCAATGTTAACGCTGCACGTCCGTCTGTGGCTGTAATCACCTCGTAACCTTCCTCTTCTAGGGCTAAAGCGATGGTATCCCGAATCAAATCTTCATCCTCCACTAGGAGAATGCGACTCCTTCGGGTTAATTCCAGGTTAGAAGTACTCTGAGGCAGCAAATCGAGTGTCGGCATAAAACCCTTGATTTTCAACTTCTCCATGCCTACTTATACACCATATCTGAGATAGGGGGATAGGGTGAATCTGTGAGATACAAAAGTTGTTGGGAGCAAGACTGGACGATTTTCCAATCTCCCAATCTCCCCATCTCTCCAGCTCCCCATCTCCCCATCTTATTCTTCCTCCTCTTCCTCTTCTTGAGTGGGATAAACAAAACTATTGGAACGTCCAGTCAGAACTGACTTTCCCAGAGAGAGGGCTTTTTGCGCTTCGGTTGCAGCTTTTCTTTCCCAATGTGCTCTGCGATGATTGCGTTTCGATTTGGAAGTTTTCTTCTTAGGGACAGCCATATTTTGACCACTTTGTATACAACTTCCCCATTGTAATATCATAAAGCTCCAAGTGAGTTGGCTATAGCGCAGGCGAGAAATGCTCTAACCCTCTTTCTGACTGCAATTCATTTGCATGGTATGTGTACGGTAACTGGTATGGTACGTGGTCACTGCTATAATAACCCAGCTCAAATCCGATTCAGCATTAATGTTAAAAAGATGAGCAACAAAGACACAACCACTAAAACTACCAGCGGGAAGTGGCAGTGGTTTTTGTGGGGAGCA
>JACONB010000347.1 GCA_014323965.1 Prochloron sp. SP5CPC1
TAATGCTTCTAGGTTCCCTTGAGCTACGATTTCTCCCCCCTGTACTCCTGCTTTCGGACCAATATCTACAATATGGTCTGCTGTGCGAATGGTTTCTTCGTCGTGTTCCACTACTATTAAGGTATTGCCTAAGTCTCGCAACTTCTGGAGAGTGAGCAATAAACGACGATTATCTCTTTGGTGTAAACCTATGCTGGGTTCGTCTAGGACGTATAATACTCCTGTTAATCCAGAACCAATTTGGGTGGCCAGACGGATCCGCTGGGCTTCTCCTCCGGAAAGGGTCATGGCAGGGCGATCGAGGGTAAGATAGTCTAAACCTACGTCTAATAAGAACTGTAATCGTGCTCTTATTTCCTTCAGGGCTAACGAACCAATTATAGTTTGACGCTGGGTAAGTTGTAAGTGATTAATTTTCGCGAGACATTCTTGAATAGATACCTCTGTTAAATCGTTCAGATAATATTGTCCCAGTTTTACGGAGAGAACTTCCGGTTTCAGCCTTTTTCCCTGACAAACAGAACAGGTTCTCGGAACCCGATAGGTTTCCAACCGCTGTTTTACTGCTTCCGAATTAGTTTCTTCATACTGCTTCTGGAAACTAGGTATAATCATATCATAGAGGAGGGTATCTTGTAACTCCTGGGTCAGTTCATTCCAAGAAGTTTTCATGTCCAGGTGATACTCTTTCTTTAGGGTATAAAGGAAGGAGTTATAACGGAGACTAGGTTTTGCCCAAGGTACCACAACTTCCTCTAGGGGTTTGGTGGTATCTGGGATAATTAACTCTGGAGAAAAAGCCGATAAATAACCCAAACCATGACAGTGAGAACAAGCACCGTAAGGGGAGTTAAAGGAGAATAAACGGGGTGAGAGTTCCTCCAAAACTGCTCCGTGTTCGGGACAGGCAAAGTTTGACGACAAAATAATTTCTTCTTCAGGCAGTTTAACTATAACAAGTCCTTCCCCAACAGCCAAACAGGTGGAAAGGGAGTCTGTCAGACGTTCTTGGATCCCCTCCTTTTTCATTAACCGATCTACTACTATCTCAAGATTATGAGTCTGGTTCTTCTTTAATTCAATCTTATCAGTTAATTCCCTAATTTTCCCGTTAACTCTTACCCGCACAAACCCCTGACTGGCTAAACTAGAGAGAAGTTGCTTATGAGTCCCCTTTTTCCCCCGCACTACAGGAGCGAGGAGCTGAAACTTAGTCCCCTCAGGGAGTTTCATGACCTGATCACACATTTGGTCAATAGTTTGGGGGGTAATAGAACGTCCACAGGTGGGACAAAGAGGTTCTCCCGCTCTCCCATATAATAACCGAAGATAGTCGTATATTTCTGTCACGGTTCCCACAGTGGAACGAGGGTTATGACTTCGAGACTTTTGGTCGATAGAAATAGCAGGGCTAAGTCCTTCGATACTGTCTACCTCTGGTTTAGTTAATTGTCCCAAAAATTGCCGGGCGTAAGCACTCAGGGACTCTACGTAGCGTCTTTGTCCTTCGGCAAAAATGGTATCGAAAGCAAGGGAGGACTTTCCGGAACCGGATACTCCAGTAAAGACAATTAATTTGTTGCGGGGCAGTTCCAGGTTTAGGTTTTTCAGGTTGTGCTGTCTTGCACCGCGAATGGAAATTGTGCTATACATATTAGTAACCGCAGATAAACGCAGATAAACGCTGATGAATAAGGATAAGATTAGTTTTGAGGAGGCGATCGCCTATACTCAATCTCTATTTACAGATGATAACCTACAGGAAGAGGAAATAGCAAGGGGTATCCGAGATTTAGTGGCAACGGAAAATGGCGCTCGGGGCTTTTTTGTGACCTACCTCACCCAAGAAAATCTCCCAGATAACCATCCACCTTATCTTATTATAGCATTAAAGTCCTCTCCAGAGATAGTGAGTGAATTATTGGTGAAAAATCTAGCCATGTCCACTGCTATGGCTATTACTCACCGGCGGCAAAATAATGAGGAAATGGCTCAAAGATCCAGAAATGTAATACAACGTACTACTCAATTAATTCAATTACTGGAACTGGAGCAAATTACTACTAAATTAACCCAAATGAGGGAAAGTGCAACCACAGACCAAGGAAATTATAGCACATTTTTACACCGTTGGGGTTATGATAAAGAGCAAAAACAAGTTATTGAAGAAAAAATGACTCAACTACTCAATTAGAATCTAATTTCTGGGCAATTTTCCTAATTAACCACCTCAAAATTGCCCCCAACATCAAAATACCGATGGCGGGAGTAAAGACCGGTTTCCAAAGTTTATACCACAAATCGAACCCGAGAGGCAGATTAAAGGAGCGCCCCACTAGAGAGACAATAAACCAAAAAAAGGCAAACAACACTAAGAATACATTTATAACCAATAATCGATTT
>JACONB010000348.1 GCA_014323965.1 Prochloron sp. SP5CPC1
AGCTATTCTCGCCACCGCTTACGTTCAGCTTCGGGTACCGCAACCAGGAGAAAATGATATTAGCTATGTCAACAGATTTGTGCTGTTGGGTTTCGCTTGCGCTCTACCCAACCTACGATTATTTAGATTAATTATCTAAATTTAATATAAACTGGAATCTTCAACAAAATCTATGAAAGAAGTAGAATGGCAAATAGTCAACCCATGTTGAATTTCGCTTGAGTTGCTACCTAACCTGCACTACCATCTTCTAAGGTAACAGAGTAGGTTAGACTGTCGTCTGTATCAGCATCGGCGAAGGTATCTTCTGAGAAGGTAAAGCTAAAAGCAGCACCTTCTATGGCTATTTGGTCAGAAATAGGATTAACCAGCTCTGGTGGGGTGTTACCTCCTGGTATTTGGGTGGAAGCCTGTGCTATTACGGGTATTGCTTCTATGTTACCAGACCAAGTCACCTGGAATTGCTCCGTTTCGGTGGAAACAGGTAATGGAGCAACCGTACTTGTGGGTGTAACAGGAACGGAAACCAAATTAGACAGGTTATTCTTTCTTGAAGTTGCTCAACAACCACGTAAGATAAATACCTGTAATTAATCCAAGTATAGCACCCGAAAATAGCAAGGTTAATAAGGTTGGACCTGGATATAACTGAGAAGATAGAATGCCAGAAAACAACACATGCTGTGTCACAGTCCAAGCAATTATATTAACAGAGATACACCCCCACAACGGAGCTTTTTTAAAGGACTTCATTAAAACAAAACTTTGGGCAATTCCGATGATAATTCCTGGCATAGCGAGGATAACCAAAAAAATAAGATCAGAATTCATTTTACCGCTTAATTTCAATAAGCCACCAAGTATAAAACCACCCAAAGTTCCACCTAAGATACTCGCTCGTATCCACCAATTCAATCTACTAGCTTGCCCAATCAAAGTAAGCTTTTGGCAAAAACCTATTAGAGTTCCAAGTATCAAACCTGCCAGGGTACCAAATTTAATATAAGTTGAAACATTTTCAAAGCCACCACCCATACCATGAAGAACAATAACTCCTAAAGTAAACGGACTTCCTAAAGTAAAACCGACGACAGTTGCTACCGTCCATCGACGGATAAAACGCGATTCATTTTTATTAAAATCCATAATTTAAATCCTCATTTTCCCAAATCCCTCTAAATCACTACGGAAACCACCAAATTGAACACCTTATTCTTTCTTGAAGTTTCTCAACAACCGGGTGAGATAAATACCTGTAATTAATCCAGGTATAGCACCTGAAAATAGCAAGGCAAATAAAGTTGGAACTGGATTTAACTGAAAAATTGGAACAAAGCCAGTGCTAAGAAAAACTACATAGCTAACTATAAATAGAACCTGTGCCACAATCCAAGCAATTATATTGACAGGTATCCACCCCCACACCGTAGCTTTTTTCAAGAACTTCATTAAGACAAATTGTTGGGCAATTCCAATGGCAATTCCTGGCATAGCTACGCTCAAAATCACGGCTGTCTCACCCAAGCTACCAACTATCAAACCTCCCAAAGTTCCACCTAAGATACTCGCTCTTATCCACCAATTCAATCTACTAGCTTGCCCAATCAAAGTAAGCTTTTGGCCAAAACCAATTATAGTTCCAAGTATTAAACCTGCCTTGGTCAATAATTCAATATAAGTTGAAGCATTTTCAAAGCCACCAGCCATCCCAACTGTAAAAATAACCATGAAAATAAACGGACTTGCCAAGGTGACACCTACAGCAGTTGCTACTGTGCATAAGAGCACAGAAAGCCATTCTTTCCTCCTAAATCTCATATTCTTGCTCATTTTGTTAAACTCCTAATAAATTGGTCAAAGTCAGCAGTTATCCACTGACTTTGACCCAATAACTCTAAATCACAGAAACAAAATCCTCCCCTGTCAATAAACCAGAATCAACACCAGTTAGAGTCAAGGAATCAACCCCCAAGCTAATAGCACTATCACCACCAACCTGAGTAACAGTCAACTCCTCAAACTCCACTGTCAGTCCAATCTTATCCACACCGTCAGTAAAATCAGAAACAACATCTTCTCCCTCACCTAGGACAAAAACATCGCTTCCCGAACCACCGGAAATCAGGTCATCCCCCATAGTACCGACCAAAATCTCTGCACTGTCAGTACCATTAATAAGTGCCTTTCCAGTCAATGGATCGTAACTATTTCCCGATAGAACACCTCCTTCAATAGCCAGGAAATTGACCACTTCTGTAGGATGCTGCGTTTCGCTATCCTGACTGGTGTCCTCCTCTGCAAATACCTGTACCCTTTCACCTGTGAGGTTCCGATAGCGCAATCCCGCTGAGTTATTACCATCATAGCTTGCTAATTGCGCCAAGAAGTTAGGAGAAG
>JACONB010000349.1 GCA_014323965.1 Prochloron sp. SP5CPC1
CCCCATTAACCACTCGGGCATCGACCCATTTGTTTCACGATTATTAATCGTAACACAGCTTTTTCACTATGACAATACTTTTTGCCAAATTTTTTTTTAATTCATTTTCTGAGTTATAGCAGGAGGATCGATCTGCATTGTTTATTTGAACACAGCTTGGTGACAATGACAATACTTTTGCCAATTTTTTTTTATTCATTCCTGGGACTGGACTTGAGGCAAATCGCTCTCGTCGTAAATTTCCCCCACCAGCTCTTCGAGAATATCCTCTAAGGTAACTAAGCCCACCGTACCTCCATATTCATCCACCACAATGGCAATGTGTAACCTTTGCTGGAGCATTTGCTTGAGTAGATTGGTGACTCGCTTTGTTTCTGGGATATATACTGGGGGAGTCATAGCTACTGTCACTGGGATTTGAGAGCGATTTTGCGACGCTTTGGCTTTTAAATGTCTTAATGCCCGCTTGAGGTAGACAATACCGACGATTTGATCCTTGGACTCTTCTTGCACCGGAATCCGGGAATAACCTGTCTCCAGACAGAGATTGAGCAAATCCTGCAAACTAGCTTGATGGGAAATGGTACGCATTTCAATCCTGGGTTTGACTACATCTTTAGCCATGAGGCGATCCAGCATCAAAGCTTTGTTCAGCAGTCGGTGTCGATAAAAGTCCAGCTTCCCTTTACCACTCAAAAGCTCGATCATTAGTTCCAAATCTCTTAAAGATTCAGACTGTGGGGCTGTTTTGACGTGCTTTTCTTGTAAGAGTCCGATTGTTTTCTGAGTAATGGTTTCAAAAATATCAATTATTCGGAAAAAGGAGAGAAGCTTCGATAACCAAAATATCGGGCGGACTGCCATCATAAAGGTGGCTCGGACGTTGAGGATAGCTAGGGATTTGGGGGTAATTTCGCCAAAAATCAGCACTAAAATAGTGACAACAGCAGTGGCAATCCCCAGTCCAGCGTTACCCAGCCAGATGGCAAATAGGTTACTGGTGAGAATGGCGGAAAAATTATTCACCAGATTATTCCCCAACAAGAGGGTGGTGATAAACCGAGTTCGGTTTTCTAGCACCAGCTGAAATATCCCTGTCGGGTCTCCCCGGTTTTTAATCAGTCCCCTCAGTTTAAAGTTATCGAAGGCGGTAATTGCGGTTTCGGATCCGGCAAAAAAGGCGGACAGGAACAGCAATACTACCAAAAAGGCCAGATCTAACCATACGTCTCCCAGGAGGGGACGGGGTTCGGAAATGGCAATGGGATGATAAAGTTTCACGCAGAGGCGCTGAGGCGCTGAGAGTCTAGTTTACTATATAGGCAGTATTAAGAGCCCAGACGAGTAGCCCGATTATGCTGCTAAAAATGAGCAAGGCTGTGAGGGCTACCACAACTGGTTTGTCTGCTCCTGAGAACTTCATGATACCGCGATTTAGGTCTGACACGATTTTTTTGTTGTTGGTTGTTGGTTGTTGGTTAAAGTCTAGATTAGCTAATATCTGCGGTATTGAGTATAAAAAAATATATGTTTTGGTATGAAGGTCGGTTAATTGAAAAAGATACTCTCGAATTAGATATTAACGATCCCGCTTTGCTCTACGGGGCAACGGCTTTTACCACCATGCGAGTTTATCATCAGTCTTTAGACTATCCCCTGACTAATTGGCAGGCACATTGCCATCGCCTTAAAGATAGTTTACAGGCTTTTGGCTGGCAAATGCCGGACTGGGATAGGTTAAGGAGAGGTGCAGAAGTTTTAGTTGCTTCTTTTCCCGTGCTGCGGATGGTTATTTTTACTGATGGACGGGAATTGATTTTGGGACGTTTTCTACCAGCAGATTTAAGGGAACGTCAAACTAAAGGAATTGTTGCGTGGGTTGCTAATGGACTTTTGTTTCGTCGTGAGTTACCTCGTTATAAGACTGGTAATTATTTAGGAGCTTGGTTAGCTCTACAGAAGGCTCGATGGTTAGGTGCTCAGGAGGCTATTTTAATTGATGGGGATGGTAATTGGCTCGAAACCAATACTGGCAATCTCTGGGGCTATAAGGATGGTTCTTGGTGGATTCCTTCTTTAGCTGGGGGTATTTTACCGGGGATTATCCGATCCCAACTTATGAGCTACCTCCAAAATAAGCAGATTCCAGTTCAGGAAAATACTTGGACTGTAGATTTTGTTCGCTCTTTGGAGGCGATCGCGTATACCAATTGCGTCATGGAAATAATTCCTTTCCATAGGGTTTTCACTCACCAGGGCAATTTGACTGTTAATCCCACTCACCCTGCTCTGGAACCATTACGCTCCTATTTCCAAAATTAAACTTAAAAGTCCTTGCATTGGCTTTTTTATAAAATCCCGCGCCCCCACCCACGTGCGGGCGCAAAGCGCCGTCA
>JACONB010000350.1 GCA_014323965.1 Prochloron sp. SP5CPC1
AATAATCCGTAAAACTTCAAGACCTGCGATGGTGCCTGCATCTTTAGTAGCTTGTCGCTGGGCATCGGTAAAGTATGCTGGGACAGTAATTACTGCCTGAGTAACTGGTGCACCAAGGAAGTTTTCTGCATCTGCTTTCAGCTTTTGCAGAATCATAGCGGAGATTTCTTGTGAGGTATAATTACGTCCTCGAATCTGAACAAGAACAGTATTGTCCCCACCTTTGACACAAGTATAAGGTACGCGAGACCTTTCTTCCGTTGTATCATCCCAGCGACGCCCGATAAAGCGCTTGATACTAGAGACAGTATTTTCGGCATTGGTAACAGACTGTCGTTTAGCTAACTCACCTACTAGACGCTCATTCCCTTGGCCAAATCCTACCATACTGGGAGTGGTTTGTCTACCTTCCCTATTGGGTACAACAATCGGTTTACCTCCTTCGAGGACGGCGACACAACTATTAGTGGTTCCCAGGTCTATCCCAATAACTTTTCCCATACCCAGCGTTTGGCAGTTTCCTCTTAATTTTCTTGAGGCAAAGGATCTACATCAGTGGCTATCCCGCTCTCTTCTTCTGAAGATACCACAGGTTCTTCCATCGCAGCAACTTTAACCATAGCGTGACGCAGAACTCTTCTCTCGAGTAAATAGCCTCGCTGCAATTGCTCCATTACCGTACCTTCAGGATATTCCGAAGTCTGTTCTCGTACCACTGCTTCATGGAAATTGGGGTCGAATGGTTCACCTTCGGGACGCATTGCCGAGACTCCAATCCGTTTGAGAGCATCTACCAGTTGTCGGTACACTCCTTGGTAGCTCTTGTGAATTGAACTTTCCCCATCCGTCGTCGGTTTAATCTGTACTCGTGCTCGCTCGAAATTATCTATCACTGGTAGTAATTCAGTAATTGTCTCCCCCTTTACCCTATGCTGGAGTTCTTCTTGGGTTTTTTCGGTCCGTTTGCGGAAATTATCAAAATCAGCTACGCACCTTATATATTGAGCCTTTAAAGCATCTGCTTGTTGGCTTTGCAGTTCTAACTGGTCTCGAAGAGAAGCAATTTCTTGTTGCAGTGTGACAAGGGCTTCCTCAGAATAAGGAGCCACTGATGCTTCTGGTTGTTTCCCATCATCAGGAGGTTGATTGGCTGCCTTGACCCCCTCTGATTGTGACTCGGTGGGTTTTGGTATTTTCTCTTTCTCTGAAGAGGAGTTGTTGGTCTCTGGCTGCTGATCTGGTTCTGTCATAGTGTAATTATAATCTAAATTAATTGAGTCCTTGCTTCGACCACTGGGGTTTGTAGAGGCATTTACCTATTACTATAATAATAAGGCAAATTATAACAGCCTTCTCCCATGGTTACGTCAAGATTCTACATTCAAAGGTTAGTGGAGGATGGAGTTAGTTTAGATATACATTCTACCTGAAATTTGAAGAACTATCAATCTTATAAGGACATATTTTCACTTCCTGGGGTTTCAACCCCAGACTATGCTCTATGACTATTTCATCATTACCATCAAAAAAGCGCTCTACTAAGCGAGCGATCGCCCTGCGCAATGATTTTTCTCCCTTCGGCAATAAGCTGATCGAGTTGGGTTATGCTGATCGTACTCAGATGGAAAGAGCGTTAGCAGAAACGCGCTCAACCCTTCGTCCTCTCACTCAAGTCTTAGAAGAAATTACTGGACGGGAACTTGCTCCTGATCTACAGCGCCAGTACAAGAAAAATCATCTGTTTGAACTAAAAATTCTTTACGGTGTGGATTCCTTCGATCCGGAAATTACTCCCATTGGGAATGCCGAGATTGGCCAATTGGTTCCATCCCTCATTCCCATTGATATAGTAAGGCGCTACCAACTCCTGCCTTTAGGCAAGAAAGAAACAGATCCCCCCTCACTTGCAGTAGCAATGGTCAAACCGGATGACCTTGTTGCAAGAGACGAGCTGAAGCGCATTGTTAGTAATCAAGGACTGGAACTTCAGCGGTTGGTGATTACCAAGTCCGATTACGAGAAGCTCCTAGAAGATTGCCTAACTGAAACAAACAAACAAGAGGAAAAACAAAAATCCGAGCAAGCTGTTGATGTTACTGATGACATAGCCAATATAGAAGGTATAGGGAGCCCAGAAAACTTAGATGATGTAGTAGTAGATGACCTGGGAGCTACAGAGGATGCTCAGGAGGCACCGATCATCAACCTGGTGAATAAGATTTTAGCCAAAGCTTTAAACGAAGGTGTTTCAGACATTCACGTGGAACCCCAAGAAGAGTTTTTGCGCATCCGCTATCGTAAAGATGGAGTACTGACTCAGGTTT
>JACONB010000351.1 GCA_014323965.1 Prochloron sp. SP5CPC1
GCGACTGAGGGTAGACACAGTTAGGGGGGTAATAAATTGCCCTGCCCTTTCCGTGAGGATGACTTTCACCTCCACCCCAGTTTGAAACAGTTGAGAAATAACCTCGCATACCTTATAAGCAGCTATTCCTCCATCGATAGCAATTAAAACTCGTCTCTTAGCCATTAGTTAAGATTTGAACCACAGATGAACGCAGATGTTTGCGCAAAGCTTCGCAATAATCTGCGTGTATCTGCGGTTAAGATTCGTCATAAGCTTCCAGATCCAGGAGGTAGAGATAGGGTTCAGCTAATTCATTGCGTTGAAAGGCGATCGCCCGCAGCAAATGCCAATCTTGCAAAGCTTCAAAAGGATTACTATACTCATCCTGTTCCAAACGCCCTGCTAAATGGGCTACATCATTAACTGTGAAAGTCGAAATCTCTTTTTGCGTCAAATTTAGAGTGTTCATCGGAGCACCAGCGCAACAGCCTGCTTTTATTGTATAGCCTTCTTAGGTCTCGCGCCAAGACGCAAAGACGCAAAGGAATACTTAGCATTCCCCCACCCTGGTTAAGAGAAAAGACCGCATCAATTCTACAACCGATGGTTTAATTTCATGTCCCATATCCAACTCTTGATACTGCACTTGAACTCCTAGGGCGGTCAATTTATCCCTTGCTTGGATACCCGCCTCTAGGGGAACCACCGAGTCTTGTTTGCCGTGTACGATTAATACAGGAGGCAAAGGAGAATGACATGGTTGGGGTTGAGAATGTAAATAACCACTCAAACTACACAAACCAGCAAGGGGTAAAGTCAATCCCACGTCTAGAGTCATGGCACCACCTTGGGAGAAACCGCTTAAAATAGTCTCCGAGAGGGGAACTCCTGTAGTATTCTCTAAGGATAGGATCCAGTCACGCAAAAGTTGCCTACTCTCTTCTAAACCCTTATAATCCTTAGTTTCCAACGCATACCAAGCTTTGCCCCCCGGTATTTCAGGATGAGCAAAGGGAGCATTAGGCAAGATAAACTGATAATCTGGAAGATTAAATATGGATGCTAGGGGTGCTAAATCTCTGGCATCTGCTCCCCAGCCATGGAGTAATATTAGTAAGCGTTTGGGTGGTTGCCCGTGGTTGGGAGAAATAAAAATTGGCTCTTCAGTTGCTGCCATAAAAGCTAGTACCCCAATTACCGATAAGCCGATGAGCGGATTTGAACCGCCGACCGTTCGATTACGAATCGAATGCTCTACCACTGAGCTACATCGGCACCTATAGCAGTTACCAGTTATGAGTTCCTACATACCATGCCAGTTTATTCAGTCCCTTGAGCGCGCATTACTATAATTTATAACATATCACAAATTGGATTGAGAATATTGATGACAGAATTTCCCACTGGGAAAAAACAACTAAACCAAAAATATGCCCGTCTGAAAGCAGAAGCAATAACACCATATAGAGGGCTGAGAAAATTCATCTATCTAGCCTTCGGGATTTCCGGTTTCATTGGCGCCGTCATTTTTCTGGCTCAAATAGCTGCTGGGAGAGATGTTACCACTGCTTTGCCCAATTTCGCCCTCCAAATTGGTGTCGTCGCCTTCATGGTATTTCTTTTTCGCGCCGACAAACAATAACAAGTATATATCAATGCTATATTTTAAACCAATCTGTACTTATCTGCGGACGCCAAAGGCGGTTGCTTCGCAATCATCTGCGGGACGCTTACGCGGTTACTTCGCTTTCGCTACGTAATCAAAAAATATGACCAACAACCTCCTTACAGTCGCTTATATTGCGGCTAGCGCCTTATTCATCCTCAGCCTTGGAGGATTATCCAATCAAGAAACTGCTCGCCAAGGGAATATCTTTGGCATTATCGGTATGGCGATCGCCTTCATCGCCACAGCCCTAAGTTCCCAGGTAACTGGATACGGATTGCTGGCAACCGTTATCTTACCCGGAGCCATAGTAGGAGCTATCCTTGCAGCTCGGGTAGCCATGACTTCCATGCCGGAATTAGTGGCAATTTTGCACAGTTTTGTGGGACTTGCTGCGGTTTTAGTGGGCTTTGCCAATTACCTCTCTCCCGATCCTGAATTAGTGGGAGTGGAGGCAACAATTCACGAAATAGAAATATTTGTGGGCATATTTATCGGTGCCATTACCTTTACAGGTTCCGTCATCGCCTTTGGGAAGCTGCGAGGCATAATCGGCAGCAAACCCCTAATCCTCCCAGCCCGCCACTTACTCAATATAGCCATGTTGGTGCTCTCTGTGTGGTTAGGAGTGCAATTCATG
>JACONB010000352.1 GCA_014323965.1 Prochloron sp. SP5CPC1
CTGTGGTCGATTGATTTTATGAGATTCCCTCGATCTCCAACAGTACCGTACATTTGCCACAACTGTTCGTCTACCCCAAGGGAATTATTTCTGGGCTGAACCTGCACGAGAGGTTCCCCAGCACCATAGAGCAAACTGGGGTGTCCGAGAGTGAGACCTAAACTCAAGGAAATTAAAGCGATTGTTTTTTTCATCAGCAAATGTGTCTCCTTCAGCTTTCAGTTGACGTCAGAGGGTTTAGTAACGTTCCACGCTGCCAAAAAATACTGGTTCGACTCGAATTGCCATTACACTTGCTGGACGCACTACCATATACTCCCCCTGGATATTTTTCATGGGCACGGTAATAAAGTTGTGGGCGTCGAACTTAGGCAACAGTTCCCCACTGTACCATTTCTGAAATTCTTGAATTGTGGTAAAACGCACTTCTTCTTTATGACCACTGGAAAGAAAAAGATGGACCGCGAACTCGTCTGGTTTTCTTCGCTCTGCTTTTCTGGGCATAGAACACTCTAATTTTCTATCTTGGGGGACTATATCAATAAATTAAATTGCTTGAGTAGAGTTTCCATTACTGGCTGTAGGGTTTGAGCTAATTCGGAACTAGCTTGAAATTTTAGCTGCTGTGAGAGGGGTAAGTCAAAGGGTAATTGTCCTGTTAAGTCTGGACGTGACCTTTCCAGGAGTAAAATTTGTCCTGGATCTTTGGTGGAAACAGCATAGCCTATTTCGACGCAAACAGTAGGGTCCTGAAGTAACTGAGGCTGATATGAACCCGGTACCTCAGCTATGGGGGTACTGTCAGCGATGAAGAGCAGACTTTTGCGGATTTTGCGCAGTCCGGTCTTGTTGAGACGCATTGGTGCGTCGTGGGGACGTACAGATAGTTCCAGGGTGAGGGGGAGGCGAGATTTTTCGTTCAGGTTATCGATGACTTGAGTGAGGGTTTCGGTTAAAGATTCTGAACCTGTGGCATATTCTCTTTGATAGCTAAAGAAGATAGTTGGAGAGCCGGTGGCTACGGGACTCTGTTTGGTAAAATAAACTTCCTGAGAGATTAAATCGATATTTGCGATGGTATAACTACCGCTTCCTTCAATGTAAAAGTCAACTTTTTCTCCTTCTAGATAACGTGGGAACCAGACGGACTGTTGTACTTCCAAGCTATCGTCTAAGAAGTCAGCTCTTAAACCGGATTTGAGCAAGCTATTGCGGTTCAAACGCAAATCGTGAGGTCGTTTGATGATTTGCTCAATGGGTTCATAATGTTCTTGATACCAAGCTTTGAGTGGGATAATGGCCATAAAGCAGTTAACAATTTATATTTATATACCTATTATAACCTAGCAAGGCAATCGCACTTAAATTTTGGAATATCTATAATGCCACCCTTTACCCAGCAAGGGTTTCAAAATAGCTGCGATTGCCCTGTATAACCTAGGATGTTTAAAAAGTCAAGTTTGGGTTTTAGTTGTTCATTTTAAGAAGGGCGCAATTTTCATACTTAATAAATTTATTAATATTTAATAAATTGGGTTATGAACTGTCACTAACTTAGTCCCATCGGGAAATGTAGCCTCTACCTGAACCTCATCAAGCATTTCCGGTATCCCTTCCATTACATCATCCGCAGTCAGTAGTGTTGCTCCATGACTCATCAACTCAGAGACTGTACGACCTTCCCGTGCTCCTTCCAAAATGGCAGCAGAGATATAAGCCACCGCCTCTGGATAATTCAGTTTCAGTCTCTTCTCCTTACGTCGCTCCGCCAGCAGAGCAGCGGTGAAAATTAGCAATTTATCTTTTTCTTGTGGGGTGAGTTGCATAGTCTTGTTGGGGTGGGTTTAAAGGTGACCGCGCCCTCGGCATCCTCGATGGCGAGGGCTAAGGCGCAAAGGGACACAATTACACTCCGAAGCTCGCGCCAAGGCGCTAAGGCGCAAAGGGACGCAATTACACCCCGACTGCGGGATAACACCGTCTCCTCCCCATCCTTCGCTGTCTTTGCGTCTTTGCGTGACCGGTTGCGGTATAACACCGTCTCCTTCCCATCCTTCGCGTACTTTGCGTCTTTGCGTGACGAGTTGGGATTTTTTTTGCCCAGTTGTGACCTACCTCCAAATACGGGGAATAGAAGGTATTTTACCGTATTTGGAGAAACGTAGGTATTGCCACAGATTTGTAAAACAACGGCGAACCGCTTGAGAAGAGGGACCCCGATAGCGACAGACAAAGCCGCTGAGGGTGCGAGTGAGCCAGTGATGCGGCATCTCTACCC
>JACONB010000353.1 GCA_014323965.1 Prochloron sp. SP5CPC1
GGTTGTTGTGGAGTTTAAGCACCCGCAACTGGGTGAGGTTTCCTAAAGAGGAGGGTACTGAGGTTAGTTGGTTGTTGTAGAGGTAAAGCCTCCGCAACTGGGTGAGGTTTCCTAAAGAGGAGGGTACTGAGGTTAGTTGGTTGCTGCCGAGGCCAAGCTCCTGCAACTGAGTGAGGTTTCCTAAAGAAGAAGGTACTTCCTTTAGTTTATTTTCGCCGAGGTAAAACCTCCGTAATTGGGTGAGGTTTCCTAAAAAGGAGGGTACTTTAGTTAGTTGGTTGCTGCCGAGCTTTAACCTCTGTAACTGAGTGAGGTTTTCTAAAAAGGAGGGTACTGAGATTAGTTTGTTCCAGGAGAGGTTAAGCTTCTGCAACTGGGTGAGGTTTCCTAAAAAGGAGGGTACTGTAGTTAGTTGGTTGCTGCCGAGGTTAAACCTCCGTAACCGGGTGAGGTTTCCTAAAGAAGAGGGGACCGTAGTTAGTTGGTTATCAGAGACGTCAAGCTTCTGCAACTGGGTGAGGTTTCCTAAGGAGGAAGGTAAAGCCCTCAGTTGGTTTAGATCACCACCCTTGTTAGAGTCATACCCAAGCTTGAGAACTGTAAGGTTAACCAGTGTACCCACTGACTCCGGTAACTCAGTCAAACCCATGTTTTCCAGATCCAGTACAGTAGAACCCGATCGCGCTGCTTCTTCAATTTTCCATTCCGCCTTCAGATATGCTTTATCTTCTTCCATGATAGGTTCCTCTAACAGTGATCAGTAACCAGTAACTACAATTATAATATTCAAACCCGCTTTATATAACCTTATGCCAAAATCAAATAAATAGAAGGTAATAGAGAAGCCTTTCCGGGGTTTTCCAGGTAGCCCGCAATTCAGGTTAAGGGCGGGTTTGGCCATGGATCGCCTACGAATCATATAATATTCAAACCCTGAAGAGGTTGAGGTTTTATAAGGTAGCCCGCAATTTACTCTTTTCAGGATACCTAAAGACAATTATTCTTAATAATTAAAACAATAATTTAGTTTGCAATAATCAATTTAACATGATAATAGTGTACAAAACGTTGTCATAATTGCCTACTAATTAGGTAATGGGTCACTATTCACTGGTAACTGATTCTTCGGAAAAATTACCAAAACGAGGTTGAGGAGGAATAGCAGCAACAATAGCATCGATAACCTTAGAAACAGTAATAATTTCCAAACCTAAATCCTCTGGGAAAGTTTGTCCTTTAGGAACAATAGCCCGTTTAAAACCCAATTTAGCAGCTTCCTTTAACCGCAATTCCATTTGGGAAACTAAACGAACCTGTCCCCCTAAACCCACTTCCCCAATTAAAACTGTGCGCAGATCCACCACGCGATCGCGGAAACTAGCAACTATAGCAATAGCCATACCCAAATCAGCAGCTGGTTCCTCCACTCCTAAACCCCCAGCAGAAGCAAGATAAGCATCTAATTTTGATAGGGGAATGCCCACCCGCTTTTCCAACACTGCTAGAATTTGCTGCAAGCGATTATAATCCACACCAGTAGTAGAACGACGGGGAGAAGCGTAGCTAGTTGGACTCACTAAGGCTTGCAATTCTACCACAATAGGACGAGTACCCTCGCAAGCTACTACTGTCGCGGTTCCCGGTGCTAACTCGTCCCGACTGCTGAGAAACAACTCGGAAGGGTTCGGTACCTCCGCTAAACCCTTATCTACCATCTCAAAAATACCGATTTCGTGGGTGGCACCAAAACGGTTCTTTACGGACCGCAGTAGGCGATGAGAAGCATAGCGATCGCCTTCGAAATAGAGAACTGTATCTACCAGATGCTCTAACACCCTGGGTCCGGCGATGGCCCCCTCCTTGGTGACGTGACCCACAATTAATAAAGTGATATTATCCCTTTTAGCTACCTGCATTAGGGCGGAAGTACATTCTCTCACCTGAGCTACGGAACCCGGTGCAGAAGTTAAAGAGGCAAAATAAAGAGTTTGAATACTATCTATCACTGCTACCTGGGGTTTTAGGGACTCTAACTCCCGCAGAATCTCTTCTAGGTCTGTTTCTGGCAGAATATAAAGATTTTCTTGTTTAAGAGTTTGTTCATTTTCCTGGTCCGTTGCACCCTCAACTTCCAAGCGAGAAGCCCGTAATTTCACCTGTTGTCCCGACTCTTCAGCAGAAACATAGAGAATGCGAGGAAGTCGGGTTGCTAGTTTGTGAGCTACTTGCAGCAGCAAAGTTGACTTACCAATACCCGGATCTCCCCCAATTAAAACC
>JACONB010000354.1 GCA_014323965.1 Prochloron sp. SP5CPC1
CAACACTAAAGACTCAAACCGCTTCCACCATTCTGGATGTCTAGATAATATTTCTACCCAGATGACACCTCCCAGTGACGTAGCAATGATTCCAGCTGGGGTATCAGGATACTGCTTAAATGCTTGCTCGGCACTTTCCTCAACTTTGCTAATAAGAGGCTCAATCTTGATTCATAGTTTTGATAAATCCCAAATTTGGCGCGATAACACAGCATTGAGGTGGAGCTACTTTGTGAGCTAAGGAGGACATTGCTCTGTTATCATCTGTCATTCCATGTTGAGAAAATAATATAAGTTTAATTTGATTAAACAATGACATTATCTGTTTCTACCTCGCCTAAATGATTTGGGTTGGTGTTGTTGGGTTTCGGCACCTCTTCCCAACCTACGAACCCTTTGCGCACTTCCCCTGAGTGAAACCCTTCCTAGATTTCTGCCTTGGTGGGCAATAAACAATTTACTCTCATTATAGGGTACCAAACGTTTACCAAATTGCCCACCCTAGGAAATGCTTCCGAACATTAGGCGCAACCACCAAAAGACAGGCAAAAAGCCCAAGGCTAACCAGTCACCCCAACCTAACTTTAGCTGATGCCATTGAACTTGATGTTGGTTAGGGCTGGTAAAACCCCTAACTTCCATGGCGATCGCAATTTGCTCGGCTCTCAGCAGCAGATTTTCCAGCAGTCGTTCCCCTACTATTAACCAGATTTGAAAGCTTCGGCGCATACCTAATTTTTGCCAGTTAATGGCCCTAGTGCGCACGGAACGACTGAGATTTTGAATTTCTTCCAAAACCAGAGGTATAAAGCGCAAAGAAAGAGTTAAAGTGAGGATAATTTCCGTAATAGGTAATCTAAATTTTTTGGCTGGTTGGAGCAAATTTTCTAAACCCGCTGTGATTTCTTCAGGGGCGGTGGTGAGTAGATAGAGGTTGCTACTATAAATTAGGGTAAATAGTAAAGTATAAATCCGCACTGCTAAATCTAAAGAACGTCTGGTTATCTTGAATTTTCCTACATGGAATAAGATATAGTGATAAGCAGTAGGTTGAGTTATATCTTGCTCTGGATTTGGCAGTCGGGGTTGATAGTGAACAGCTAGTCCGTCTGGTGCAAAACAAGTTATCAGGAATATAAAAAGGCAAAGTAAAGATAACAAACCCATCTGTTGTCGCCAAACTCTAAAGGGAATAGTAGCAGAAATTGTCAGCAGACACAAAACTGCTGCTAGTCCCAAACGGCAATAAGAACTTGCCAGCATGGGAGCAGCCAGAAAAGTCATTAACCAAGCAAGTTTGACCCTTGCATCTAAATAATGGAGCCAGGTTACGGGTTTTTCGAGATAAAGTCCTAGAGGTAGATTCCGCAATAAATCCATGTTTCTGTATTAATCAGCGTTCATCTGCGTGTATCTGCGGTTCAATAACTAAACCTTAGTGGCTCGATTGAGATTATTTTTTTCCACGTCTCGAGGTTTTTTACCTCGCCAGAGTAAACGGATTGGAGTGCCAGTGAAACCTAGTTGTTGGCGAAACTGACGGTCGATATAACGGCGATAGTTTTCATGAAAACGTTTGGGATCGTTGACAAAGAGGGCTATGGTTGGGGGTTGGCTACTTACTTGGGTGCCGTAATAAATTTTGCCTTGTTTTCCTTGGCGGGTGGTGCTCGGAGTGTGCCAGTTAACAGCTTCTTCTAGTATTTCATTCACTACTGCTGTACTTACTCGACGACTATGTTCCGCTGCTGCTTTATCTACTAAATTCAGGATTTTGTCTACTCGTTTCCCGGTTTGGGCGCTGACAAAAATCATGTCTGCCCAATCCATATAATAGATGCGATGTTGGAGGATTTTCTTCTGTTCGTAGATGGTATAGGAGTCTTTTTCCACTGCATCCCATTTATTCACCACAATTATAGCAGCACGACCTTCTTCGATAATTCGCCCTGCCAGCTTCAGGTCTTGGTCTGTAATGCCGTCTAGAACATCTATTACCAATAACACTACATCGGCCCGGCGAATAGCTTTAAAAGCCCGATTAATGCCGAAAAATTCTGCACCGTACTGAACGTTTTTCTTCCGGCGAATCCCTGCCGTGTCGATGAGGCGATAGGTTGTCTCACCTCTGGTCACTACCATGTCGATAGCGTCTCTAGTGGTGCCGGAGATCGGACTCACAATAGAGCGGTTTTCCCCTGTCAGGGCGTTGAGAAGGCTAGATTTGCCCACGTTGGGACGACCAATAATGGCTACTTTAATTTCTTC
>JACONB010000355.1 GCA_014323965.1 Prochloron sp. SP5CPC1
GAGAACTACTAAATTATACTGGAATTTCGGTAAACTGCACTTTACCTAATTTTGATGATTACAGCAAATTTTTTGGATTGCTCCTAGCATATCATAATGCTACACAATTTACCACAATTTTATCAAATGAATTTATCTAATGTCAAATTTTGTCGCTCCTTAACCATGATAATGGCGGCAACCGTTTTTTTAGCACCCTGCACCCTAGCTGACCCGTTAAAGGCATATTGCATCTCCCAAGTGGGCCAGAAGTTGGAGTGGCCTGTTCGTGAACTACCTTTGGTGAGCGTCACTGCCCTGGGGGAAACATTTCATGTGACCAACACAGGGGATAGCCTAGTGCTGACCCGTCCAGAAGAGGAAATGCCTCTGGTATGGGGGGTGGATGTTTCACAAGACCAGACGAGTCATATCGAAGCCCTGGCTTTGGGGAAAGACGGCTGGCTTTGGATTGATGGTGCTGAAATCGACTACATGGCTCGTCTGGATCTTTCTAGTAAACCGCCTACTTTTGAGAAACCTATCCAGATAACAAAACTTCGGAGTAGTCCTTGTCCCTTATGGGTCGCGCTTTTTGCGGGATGTTCACTCGCCCAGGGAAACTGGAGTCCCACTCTCAATCGGGCTTTTATCAGCGGTCATCCCGTCAGCCTTTTTGGTCGATCTAATCCTGCCGGATTTGAGGTAATCGCAGGTGAGTCAAAACCCTTGCCTACGGAACTCAAGGGGGCTAGTTTCATGGCTGACTTGCCCAAGTTAAACGGCGTTTTATTTCGGGCTGCTTCTAACGAGGTTTTGTTGTATGACGGTGTCACTGTCACCAATCTCTTAGCGGATTATCCTGGTATATTGGGAGATAACTATCCGGTATTGTATCTCCAAAGCACACAAGGTGAGCGAACTTTTCTAACCAATATCCGTCGTTCGGAAAAAGATGACTTGTTTGTCCTGGAACTCAAGGCTGGACCCATACTGGTGCCGTACTCCTTTCCTGACGAAGGAGACAACAACTCGTTTTTCTTCGCGCTGTCCAATGATCCGCGCACATGGGGTATGTCACGGAACAACGTGGTGGCGGAAGTGGAAGGTAGCTTCCAAACTGTCGTAACTACGTCTTGGCCCTATTTTATCTCTGTACCCATTTGGCAAACTCCCAAGAGATCCATTGCCTTCGTCGTGAAAAATGAAATCACTGAAGCCTCCACTGATTATTTTATTAGGCATGCCGGACCAACAAGTCAATGTCAAGCTACTCTGAGCGCAGAAGAGCCGATAGTGATTGGTAAAGATTAGAAGAGTAACATCACTTTTTGACATATTATGTAATAATATCATATATACTCGTCATTTTTCTTGATCGCCTTACCTCAAGTGCTCCTAGGACAGGTTATCATTATGGATAATGCACCCTTCGATCCAGTATTGGTAAATACGCCGGCGCGAGAATTGCTATAACTTTCTACTGTTAAGTTGGCTACGATTGTTTATTGATTTGTGTAAGGTGCGAAGTGTGAAATGTAACGCACCAAACCCTTATTTTAAAAGGAGACAAACGGTGCGTTACGGCAAATTTTAATATCCTGGAGTTAAGCCGATTAAAATCCCTGCTGCCTAACACACCCTACAAAACTGGCTCTTGCTGGGCAATGCCCACCCTAGAATGAGAAGGTAGTGCGAATAGTACCAATGACAACACTATCATTATTGCTGTTGTGATCTGGGGCTGTCAACCAAACCAACCCAGGGGTGATCGCAATGTTATCATTCACCTGATACTGATAAAAAGCCTCAATATGGAGGGAAGTATCCGGATCTGGACCCACATTAGTAATACTAGAACTAGTTACTTTTGGCTCCATGCCTATGATAACACCCCCTAAACTCCCTTCTTTGCCTAAATCAGGGAACCCAAGAGTAACTGCCCAGTTCCAAATATCCAGGCTACCTTCACTTATTTTTTCATTTAAATCAGAAAGGGCGCTGGTGTTAATATAACCACCCCAACCTCCCAAGACAAAGCGATCGCTTATTTGCCAAGATAACTCCACTCCATAAGCATTGCTGGAAGTGGGAACTGCTTCCTCAAATGTATCTTCCGTAAAGGTGCGCAAATTAGAACGACTGCTCCCAGTTCCCGTTTCAGTATTATAAGCATTGAGGTAGGTAAAGCCAATATTCAGCCTTTCGTTGGGTTTATACACTAACTGAGCCATTGCTCCATAGCCCCCATTAAA
>JACONB010000356.1 GCA_014323965.1 Prochloron sp. SP5CPC1
GCATCGTGAGTGCAACCGGGGCGCAGAGAATCCCCCAAACTAAAGGAAACATCGTAGCGCTTAAAGATTTGGATAATCTCATCAAAGTGAGTATAGAGAGGATTCTGCTTGTGATGATGAAGCATCCACTTAGCCAGAATACCCCCACCACGAGAAACAATCCCGGTAAGGCGCGATCGCACCAAAGGCAGATGTTCCATGAGAATACCACCATGGATGGTCATATAATCCACCCCTTGTTGAGCGTGCTTTTCAATTATCTGGAGAAAATCCTCAGCGGTGAGATTTTCCACCTTACCGTGAACGCTCTCCAAAGCTTGATAAACGGGAACAGTGCCAATAGGTACAGGGGAAGCATTAATAATAGCAGTGCGCACTTGATCCAAATTAACTCCCCCAGTGGAGAGATCCATTACCGTATCCGCACCGTATTTAACCGCCAAATGTAACTTAGCCAACTCTTCATCAATATTAGAGGAGTTAGGAGAAGCGCCAATATTAGCATTCACCTTACACTTGGAAGCGATACCGATACACATAGGCTCCAAGTTAGAGTGATTAATATTGGCGGGGATAATCATCCTGCCCCGAGCTACTTCTTCCCGAATCAAATCCGGTGGCAGGTTTTCCCGCTGTGCCACATAGTGCATTTCCTCCGTCAGCAGACCTTGACGAGCGTAGTGAATTTGGGTTACATTACCTTGACCCCGACGCTTGGCTACCCATTCAGATCTCATGTTTTTTGCTCCTCAATTAACAGCTTCCCTCCGCTGGTATGAACCAGGATCAGGTTCTAAGGGTATTTCTCAGCCTAATTTCCAGACACCCCTAGCTATCGCTTCTAATTCTAGCACCGTCTCTCGGCTCAACCAATTTCTTTAGTTTTATTTTATAAAGTTAGTATAAGGTGCCCAACAAGCTATTGATAATAAAATTATCTCGAAAAAATCAATCAAAACATCCCCATTTATCTGCGTGCATCTGCGGTTTAAATTACCTATATTGCTCAATAATAAATTTGCATAAATTAGTTATTATATGTATTGATGACGAACAGACTATCCTAGATAGCCTGAAAATAGAACTAGAAAGGGCTCTGGAGGATGAATATATCATTGAAACCGCCGAAAGCGGCCAAGAAGCCTTAGAATTATTATCAGAATTATTAAAAGATAATTATTCAGTTGCGGTGGCCATAGCAGACTATATCATGCCGAGAATGAAAGGAGATGAACTGCTGATTAAAATTCATGAGCAAGATCCAAAAATCTTCAACATCCTGCTAACCGGATAGGCAGATATTGAAGCAGTGGGGAATGCCGTGAACGCAGCGAACCTGTATCGGTATATAGCCAAACCCTGGGACGGAACGGATCTAATTTTAACTATTAAAGAGGCATTGCGCAGCTACAAACAGGATCAGGAATTAGAGAAGCAACACAAAATTCTACAGCAATTAAACGCTTCTCTGGAGCAACAAGTAGAAGAACGCACCGCTAAACTAAAACAAGAAATTGCCGATCGCCAAGAAGCAGAGAGAAAATTACAAAGTTGCAATGAGGACTTAGAACAATTTGCCTATGTTATCTCCCACGACTTGCAACAACCGTTACAAAGTATCATTGGTTTTGGGCAAATACTGATGTTACACTACCAGGAGATTCTGGATGAAGAAGAAAAGGACAGCTTATCCACCCTGGTCAATTCCGGGCTGAGAATGAGACAGATGATTCGAGACTTACTCACCTATTCCCGAGTAGGCACAGAAGGTAAAAAATTGGTACCAACGGACTGCAATAGAGTGCTGGAGAAAGTCCTAGCTAACTTGCATAGCAGCTCAACCCAGAACCATGCCAACTTCATTAGCGCGGACCTACCGACGGTAATGGGCAATGAAACCCAACTGCTCCAACTGTTTCAAAATCTGATTGGCAATGCTCTCAAATTTTCCCGTCCGACATTTTCCCCCACTATTACAATTTCCGTAAAGCCAGAAGGGGAGCAATGGTGTTTTAGTATTCAAGACAATGGTATAGGTATCAAACCTGAGAACTTCAACCGCATTTTTGGCATTTTCCAAAGACTGGAAACAGAGACTGAATACCCAGGTACGGGTATTGGTTTAGCAAGTTGCAAGAAAATTGTCCAACGTCATGGCGGTCGAATCTGGGTAGAATCTGAACTAGGCGTGGGCACTGTCTTTTACTTCACCCTGGGCAAAGT
>JACONB010000357.1 GCA_014323965.1 Prochloron sp. SP5CPC1
ATTTATTCTTTCTTTCGGCGAGTATATTTTCAAGGTAAAAAAAGTATGGAGAGATGGTCAATGTAGTCATTTCGCCAAGTCACTTAATACAGAGCTGGATCGCCCCTTTCAGTTCTGTCAAGCTCAAGTTAGTTACAATAAAGACCTCTTGAATAATTCTTCCCTGTCTGGCTATTACTTTATAGCCCCCTCTTATAGGTACTGATACCTTTAATTTTAGGTGAGGGCAACGTCCTCTAGTGCGGCTAATTACGCCGGGAGTAACTGTACTGATTCCTGGACAAGTAATCAGTTTTTCCAGTACTGGAATCAAACCGGGGATATGGGTAGAGGGGTTCCAGACCAATCTACCATCTGCTGGACGGTTCATTTAAGCTTTCTCCAGAGGTGCCATAGTTAAACCAGCCCGACTCAATTGCTGATGATAGAGTTCCGCTGGTTCCTGTGGTCCCACCCAGACGATAGCCTGTCCTTCATTGTGCACCTGTTCCGTAAGACTCCAAGCTCGCTTCTTGGTCATCCCCGGAATATACTTGATTAAACATTCGGCAACGTGCTTGAAAGTATTGAAATCGTCATTGAGGACGATTATCTTGTAGTTTGGATAGGGTTTGCGAACTACTTTCCTTTCTACTACATCTGATACAATTGCCATAGACTAATATAAAATATGAATATTGCCGGGTAAAAATCAAACCGCTTATAGTTATTCTAACAGACTTGATCTGTCAGTACAAAAAATTTGTCTAATCTTCAAATCATTACTAGTTATTCATATTATCTCATGGTGCCGACAGAATTTAAAACCCCACCCCAACAAGATTCAGAGACTTATCTCGATGAGTTGCCCTCGGAAGTAGAAATGTCTATCTTCGATCATCTCGAAGAATTGCGACTGCGAATTTTCTTAGCGGTAATCGCTCTAGTATTAGGGATGATCGCTTGTTTCATTTTTGTTAGACCTATTGTCCGACTCTTGGAAGTTCCAGCTCAGGGGGTAAAATTTCTCCAACTAGCTCCGGGAGAATTCTTTTTTGTTTCCCTTCAAGTAGCGGGATATAGTGGTTTGATGGTATCAAGTCCCTTTATTATATATCAAATCATTCAATTTGTCCTACCCGGACTCACCCGTCGAGAACGTCGTTTCCTGGGACCAGTAGTTTTCGGGTCAACTATCCTCTTTGTCTTGGGATTGGGATTTGCTTACGTACTGTTAATCCCAGCAGCTCTTAATTTCTTTATCAACTACGGAGCAGATGTAGTGGAGCAATCTTGGTCCATTGAGAAATATTTTCAATTTGTCCTGCTCTTGATGTTCAGCACTGCATTAGCCTTTCAAGTACCTATTATTCAACTTGGACTGGGCTTTTTAGGCATTGTTTCCTCGAAGCAAATGCTTTCGGGTTGGCGCTTTGTGGTTTTAGGATCAGCTATTTTGGGAGCGGTTCTCACCCCTTCTACGGATCCTCTGACTCAAACTCTCCTGGGTAGTGCAGTTTTAGGACTTTACTTTAGCGGTATTGGTTTGGTGAAACTGAGTGGACATTAATAAATACTCTTCAAGATTAGCTTGCTGCTTTTGAAGTGGATAATTGAGCATTAATCCCCAGCAATTGATTCAGTTTGGTTATAGTTACGGGGGGACTGTTCAGGTCGAAGGAGTATGTTGCCATACCCCAGCTCCTTTTCAGAACCGTGCTTGTGCTGGAGCGAGTCTTCGAGCGGCTACTTTCATCACACACGGCTCCTGGCAAACATCGGACCGAATGTCCCTTGACAGATTATCCTTATCAATTTAGGTTCTGAATGTTATTCCAGGTCTGATAATTCAAAAGTGCCTTTCCTTTCCTAGCTTGTTTCCCGGCGATATACCGTCACCAACCGTTGTCAGTGCGTCGTCTTGCCAATCTTTTCAGGCCGCCAGTCCGTTTCTTTGCCCAGGTCCGGTCTCGTTTGCTGCGGGCAAGTGTATCTTACGTTTCGTTCCCGCATCCTATCCGAATAGTTTCGATAAGGGTATGCCTGCCCCTCCTCTCTGGGTACCACCCCAGAGGGATTCTATTCGTTTTTCCTCGTTCCGAATTAAGAATTGTTATGAATCTTTAGGTCTCACCAATTCGCCCACGATTCCCCTGGGATGCTCCTGTCCTGTTCAAAATGGAGCGGGGTTTGTTATCGTTTCGGGGCCATTAAGAGGTCTCACCCTCAGACTAACGCT
>JACONB010000358.1:0-3017 GCA_014323965.1 Prochloron sp. SP5CPC1
TACTCCATCAATCCGGAAAGCTGTTTGTTTCACTTCGATGGAGCGAAAATGATACCCTGCTCGGTACGGTTGTCCAATCAGTTCAAAAAAAATCTCCGGTCCACTCTGGAAGATGCGGTAGAATAGGGAATCTGTTTTCACAAATCTAATTGAGGGCGTTGGTAAATAAAAAGATGAATCAGATACCTCAAATTCAGTCCTCAGGTGTTTGTCTCCAACCACCTAATTAAATCTCCCACCTCTGAGAAATCTAACAGAGCTTCACCTAATGCTTCTAACTTCTCCAAGGGCAAGGCTTCAACTTGGGAGTGGAGGGCTGTGGCCATCGCCCCAACACGATGGCTCAGCAGCCTTATAATTAACTTCTGCTCTCCTTCCCAACGTCCTTCTTCTCGTCCTTCCTGATAGACTCTGGTGTGCTTCACACTTTCTGCTAATCCTAACATTGCTGCAATCTCCTGGCGACTTAATTGGGGAAACTTATATACCATTGTAGTCTCAATCAACTCCAAGATTGTTTCCTTGGGAATTTTGGTTTCCGGGGTTTGGTTTACTTGTGTCCATAATGTTCTAGCGAGTTCTGGCACTTGCTTGGAGGGTTGAACAATTAATTCCATCAGCCCTATAGTAGGGGAAAATTCACCCTCAGTAGACAGGAGTTCATTGAGATAAAAGCGTTGAACCTGCCCACTGGATAATAATGGTTCATAAAGTTTCGTCTCCTCAGGTTCTAAGGAGCGTCGAGGAAAGATAACAACAGCTTGCCAACCTGAAATCTGGGGATTTTGAGCTAAAAACATGAATAGCTCCCCAAATAAGCGATGATAGAGTAATTCATCTTTTTGGAATTGGACTTCGACAAAAAAAACCGGTTCATCTACTGCGTCGGGAGGAGGCAGAAATACTCCATCAATCCGGAAAGCTGTTTGTTTCACTTCGATGGAGCGAAAATGATACCCTGCTCGGTACGGTTGTCCAATCAGTTCAAAAAAAATCTCCGGCGGATATATTCCCTTCTACATACACATACATATTTTGTGGAATATTTAAAATTCAATCCCTGGTTGTGCCTTAACTTCTTGTTCTTTAAAAGGATGCTTAACTAAGGTCATTTCCGTGACTAAATCGGCTTTTTCGATTAGTCCCTGGGGAGCGCCTCTACCAGTGAGAATGACGTGAGTATCTTCTGGTTTTTGTTCGAGCCCGTTGAGGACATTATCCAGATCTAGATAGCCTAATTTCAGGGCAACATTGACTTCATCTAAGAGGATGAGGTGGTATTCTGGATTACAAATGTATGTCAATGCTTTCTCCCAAGCAGCTGAAGATGTGGCAAGGTCGCGATCGCGATCTTGAGTTTCCCAGGTAAAACCTTCTCCCAGAGCGTGAAACTCCAGTTGGTTTTCCCACTGACTGAGGACGGCTTTTTCTGCCGGTTCCCAAGCTCCTTTGATGAATTGAATAATAGCAACCCGGAAACCATGACCTAGACTTCGGAGTACCATTCCTAAAGCAGCCGTAGTTTTACCCTTACCGTTCCCCGTATGAACGATAATTAAGCCTTTCTTTTGATCAGCGCGAGCGAGACGTTCTGTTTGCACCTCTTTGCGCCGCTGCATTTTCTGCTTGTACTGTTCTGGAGTGAGTTGGGTAGGAGTATTGCTGGTCATGGATTTCTTAATTAGAGTTGTATATCTATTATCCACCTTTTCGGTAAGACAAACAAGATAGTGGAAGGGAATTATGGCAATATTATCATATTCTTGCCTACTACCGGATTCCGAGCTAGCAACTTTCCTTTTGAGTCGGTAATGTTTAATTTCTTAAAATCTAGTTTTCGCCCTCGACTGAGGATTTCATTGGCTACTTTTTCCTGACTATCAGGAGTTAATTGGTACCAAGTATCGCTCGCTTTGACAATTAAACTGCTGTTGATAAAATTAGCTTCAAGGGAGACAATCAGTCCATCTGCATACTCGTTAGTAATTTCCGCTACTTGCTCTTGAATTGCGGCAATCAAGCTTTGTTCTGGATTAAGTTCGAGTTTTGGCTTCGGTTCATTCTTAATGGGTTCTGGTTTGAGAGGGATTTCCACTTTTGGCGGCGTTTCCATCTTCACCTCTGGAATTTCTGCCACTTCGGGGGTACTATCTCGGAATAGTAGTCCTGATGCAAATAATACTCCCACACCAATAACTATTATAATGGCGATTAGGGCTTTTTTGGAGAAGAGAGAACTTATTTTGCCTAAAGTATGACCAAAAAAAGTCTCTTTTCTACTATCTTTGGCTTCAGGAGCGATGTCCTCTTGTTCCTCTACTGCTATCTCATCCACTTTTTCTTCTTCGGTTTGGATAGTAGTATCGGTTTTTATCTCCGTTTTATCTGCAATTGGTTTAGTTTTTTCCTGTTTAGCCTTTTTCATCGCCTCTTCTAAGTCTTCAACAGCAGATACCAGAGTTGGCAATGAATTCGTGGAGGCGATCAGATCTACGGATTCTTCATCCAATTGGGCTACAATTCCTTCTAGTCGCCGAATCGTCTCCTGGAGTATTTCCAAGGTGGGGTTTTGGTTGGGGGGTTCTGACTGCTGTTGGTGTTCTTCTGACATTAACTAAATCCTCCATAGAGTTTTTGGTGGCAGTTACTATATTATCATAGATCATCAAGCAGCATCATATAGTGCTGCGCAGGATAGCCTGGGGTTTCAACCCCAGGTGGGGTGTGGTGAAAGCGGTTCGAGATTGAAAATTGGGGGGAATGTTACTAAACCTTACCAACTAAAACTTTAAAGTTGAGATATTTCGGAGAGCTGATTTTTAGCATTCGCTCTGGGCTATCATGAATCTCTTTTTGGTTAATTCTGGTAGGCTTTTTATTAATCCGAATATTTTTCATACTAACAAACCGATACTTATATCCCTCAAGAAAGTCTTTTTTATCCCAAAACACCCGACCAATTTCCCGACAATAGGCAACGAAACACTGGGAACCTTGAAGTTGTTGCTTTATTTCTT
>JACONB010000358.1:3068-5279 GCA_014323965.1 Prochloron sp. SP5CPC1
TTTATGAATTGTGACGGAATAGTTACCAGGAGGAGGTTCTTTCAATATCACTTTGTCACCGTAGGGAGGTTCCAATGAGACAGTAATAGATTCTTTCAACATTTCTTTGAGGATGGCAATATCAGACATTACTCGTCTTCCCAAACGATTTTTTCTTGAATTCGATTCATGGTGTCAATAGTGATATCAAAACTGGGGGCGTCAATCCCAAATTCTGAATCTATATTTGCGGCGACAAGGGTATTACATTGTGTTTTCCTGCTATTGCCATCTATTTTTATAGATGCTTTTTGAGCAATATAAACTTTTATTTTTTCAGGTTCGATTAGTTCTTCTGACTTATAACCTTCTTCCTCTGCGATTCTTTTTAGATAGGGTTTATCATGATTGAGCATAATTAACGTGTTCAATTCTTTGATGATATAATCACTGTGGGTAGTAATGAACACCTTGATACCGAGATTTACCAATTGAGCAAAGAGTCGTGCAACTCGGCGCTGGTTCTCAGGATGCAGGTTAAGTTCCGGTTCATCTACAATCAATAAGTCCCCCAATTTAGCTTCATGTTTCAAATAAAACCCAATATCTAACAAAGAACGTACTGCACTGGAACTTTCATCCATAGAAAGTTTGACTCGTTTTCCTTTGTTGGGTACATAATAGAGGGCGTCATCTTTCGTGACGGTGTATTCACCGCCAATTAAATCGGCAAAATTGGTTAAGATATGGGGATGATGTTCAGCAATGAAGCTGCGCTGTTTAGAAATTGTTTCTAGGTTGCGGGTAAACTCTACATTCTTCTCTACAGGTAGGGCATAGTTTTGATAGTTTTTGAAGAGTAGTATCCTTGGATCCATATCCAGATCAGTTTGGCTAATTTCCTCTAGCAGGCGGTTTCGCGCAAAGTTTAATTCTTTTCGGAAAATAGCCGCACCTGTTCGTTCAGCACTGGCAATGAAAGGATTAGGGAAAAGTGGTTTTAAAATAATTCTCTGAAGGTAACCTGCTATGAAAATTTTGAGGTTTTCAGCCAGAAAGTTTAAATTTACACTTGCCTTTACATTCTCTCGAAGCAAGGTAATGACAAGCTCAGTACTATCTTCACTTTTAGAGATAAAGAACAGCTCTTCTTCAGCTGTACTTATTCTGTGCTCAAATTTTGGGTTCAAGGAAATATCTTGAGTATTGATAATCACCTCAAATACTGTTTCCTTAAATCTTTCTGGCGGAGCTGCAAAAATTTTGGGTAATTGCTGAGAATAAGCTTGACAAGCTTGAGCTAAAACTTGAGCTGCTTGTTCAACATATGTGTTTAAATCTAGAGTAACGACACCTTCAGAAAGGAGTTGTTCAATTTTATCATCGCTGATTTCAAATGGGGGCATTTCTTGCTGCCACAGATACAAAAAGCCACATAAAGCATAGGTAGCATAGGTTTTACCCGTGTTATTGCCTCCACAAATAATTGTTAGATCCCCTAAGGTAAATTCAGCTTGTCTTAAAATTCCGAGATTCTTGAGTTTAATGTCCATAATTGTTGCCAGCGTTACTAAAAAAAAATTAAGCTTATTTTCCCTTTTTCGTGAAATAATAAGTAACGGCGCTTCCGGTTAAGCCTGAAATAACGGGGAGCCAAAACTTAAATAGCTCCTCCACCATTTTCAACCGCTCTGTCTCCTGGTAGTCTATGAACCAAGTAAGCACAGCCAAAACAGCGAAAAAACTACCTGCGAGAATGATTAACAAGAAAATTGCCAGTCCTCTCGTTGTTTCGGCGTAAAACTGCTCTTGATTCTTTAACTCTGGCAAGGCGGGTTCCGCAACTTTTCCTCTATCGTCTGTCGGATCGGACATTTTACACCTCACTAACCTTTCACAGTCAGCTCCAGTTCCTTTCCCGTATTTGGATTGCGCAAAATCACCTGAGTACAACCCTGTCGTGCTCCTTCTTGGATCCCTTGCTCAGTAGCAATGGCAATTCTAATTGCATCCGCCATGGTTTCATAGTTCCCCAGTCTCACTACACGTTTCAACTGTGCCTCAGCTTTCTCACTGAATTCAAAATATATCCGTTTCATTGTACATTCCTATTCAATCCATATAAAACACAATAACATATAGCATCAAAACTGGAGTGCAAAATCTCTCCCCTCCTCTCTGCGACTCTGCGCCTCTGCGTGAAACACAATGCTTCAAAAGAATAAAAGTCAA
>JACONB010000359.1 GCA_014323965.1 Prochloron sp. SP5CPC1
TGCAAACACATCGTATCGTTCCAATCTCGGAGGATTGAAAAGTTTGAGAGCAAAAAATAGCTTGAACAATCTTTTCACAATTGTCAAATTTTTACATTTGTAATAAAAACGCCTCAAACAATTCTACAGGATTTTCTTCCGGACTATAAGGAGCAAACAATTCACAAGTAATCAACCATTCATCGATTTTTTTCATTTCCTCTCCTTTATGATATGACGCACCATCGGTTAGGATGACGATTCTTTATCTCTTCAACAAATTTCACAGTATTTTGTCCATTGCCGCTGGGATAAGGACAAACAATAAATTCATTATTCCAAAACTCGCGCCCACCGAGTAGGCGCAAAGGGACGCAATTACACTCCTAAATAGGGATACCACCGTCTCTTCCCCATCCTTCGCGTACTTTGCGTCTTTGCGTGACCAAATGTTTAAAGCACCATAGTAAGTTTGTCTAGCTCTATAATTATCAATCTTAACAATTTCTCGTTTTTTTTTCTCCCCAAAGGTAACCACAAATCTCATCGCCTTGAAGGTGACACTCGTCTAAAACATATACCACGGCGATCGCGTAATATAGCAGCTAATTCTTTATTTCTTTCTTTGATACGAGCTGGATTTTTTCTGGGATTTTCTTTATTGCCTTTATGCCATGTTAAATTGGCGTTTCGCAAGATTTGATAATAACTCTCTTTTGACCTAAAGATGCCTTTCAAATTCAGAAATGTTACGTCTTTCTGGTGGCTGGAGCCATTTTATAATTTCTTTTTTTTGCTCCCTAGTTAGGTAACTTCTTGAACCTTGATGTCCCAGGCTTAATCCCCGGCAATCAAGTTTGTTGAAACACCTAAACTTACTTCAATACTTTTATAATCCAACCCCAATAATCTTTACTGCTTGTACTCTTTTCCATCCTTTTAAATCCTTAGTGTTGTGAATAAACTTATTCAACTCCTGTATTTGAGTAAAGTTAGGATGATTTTTATCATTCATTAACATGATTTTATCCTCTTTTTGTTTGGTTTGAAGGCATCATAGCACAAAAGTCACGATTTACACAAATGATTTAGACGCGCTATAAATACTCTATATATGGGATAATTTTTTGCCCATATTGGGTAACGCTGGGGAAACCCAACCTATGCTAATATTCTAATTGCACAAATAATTGAAACATGCTATAATCTAGTATAACTGAAAAAAGACAAAGAATCCATGACATTCACCATAATTGGAACTTGGATCGTGGGAGCTGTGTTCCTGGGAACTGTGTTCCTGGGAACTGGAATAGTTAAAGCTCTCGCCTCCCAAGAGTTCATCACCCAAGTTTTCCGCTATCGTCTCCTTTCTCCCCTATTAGTTCCCTTTGTGGCTATTGCCTTTATTGGGTTAGAATGTGCTTGGGGATTGGGATTAATCCTAAATGAGTTTCCCAACTATCTCATTTCCGGTTCAATTATCCTAATTTTCTGCCTCTCCATCTTAACTATTTGGTCAACTTCTTCCGGGCCCACAGAAGATTGTGGTTGCTATGGGGGGTTATTAGTTATTACTCCCACTCAGAGTGTGTTGCTGAATCTGGGCTATATTGCTCTTTTAGGGTTAGCATGGTAGGTGAGTCGGGAGAATCTGTTACAGAACCCTGGAAATGGATCCTGGCTGTGATAGTGTTGGGAATAGGGGTAGTGTTGGGTTGGCAATCTCGTTTCAAACCTTTGGTAGACTTTTTTTGTTTCAAGATAGGAAATTGTTGGTGTTTAGGGTGGTTAGAGAATGTTATTTTGGAGCAAGGCTCTCATTTTCTGGTGTTTATGAGCAAGGATTGTCCCTATTGTAAGCAGTGGGTACCTCTGATGAATATCATGAATATGCAGTCAGATTTTCCCAATGTGTTGGGAGTCATGTCTTTGCAGGAAGAAGAGCTGGTGGAGTTTAAAGGGGAGCATTTAGTCCGTTTTCCTTTAAAATCCATGAGTAAGCTGCTCTGGGGGTACATGGCTAAGGCTTATCCCACTGCTGTTTTGGTAGAAAATGGAGTTATTGCTAAACAGTGGCAGGAGTTTCTCAGACGGATTCAACAATTCTACCAAGCTGTTTCTTTGGGGGAAACAACCAAGAAGGCGCGTTTTAGTGGTTAATCTGGGAGTCTAATAGGAAAATGACTGTGTTAGTGAGGGTAAATGGCAATGACTTCGATTTGGACATTACCTATACTCCTGAAGAGTTGGAAGAGGGATTAAAAGAGTTAGACTCCCAGAAGGAGCACTGCCAAACCTGGAAAGAGTTCAAAACAGCTATTCAGGGGGAAGAAAAGTTCCCGCATTACCGTGAAAATGGGGTAGGAGGGAAGTTAGTAAAGGAGAAAATTCTGGCTCATTTTACTGATGAGGAGATCCAAGCTTATTTTGTGGAACACAAGTTGGATTTCGACAAAGTGGATCTCTACAGTATGCGACTGGGGAGCAAGGAGCAAGCAGAGGAGATCTATGCTCAAATTACGGAAGACGGGGAAGACTTCCATCTCCTCACCTTGGAGCATTCCCAAGATGAAGAAACGAAACCCAAGCTGGGTTATGCGGGGACACTATCTCGCTCAGAGGTGACTGCAGAAATTGAAGCAGCTGTATTTAATGCTTCCCCTGGGGAAGTAGTAGCTCCCATTAAAACGGAGTCGGGGTACAATTTGTTTAAAGTGGGGGCAGTTTATCCTGCTAATTTGGAAGGAGAAAGGGAGAATATTCGCCGAGGCAAAAATTACCTGTTTTAACGTAGGGTGGGCATTGCCCACCATCTCACTTGTTATCCCCAATGACTCAACAACCCCACGACCAATTTTCCAAACAGTATCTAGCAGCACTACTCAAACCATTGGGTACAGTAGAAGTGAGCAGGGAAGTTTCCGGGGAACCCAGGTGGGTAGATCTCTCCTTTGAAGCAGCCCCTACACAGCCAGAAATGGCTGCTAGTTTGGGTTTGTTGGGGAAAATTGGAGCCGGTGATTGCCTTTTGGAACCTTTTCGCAATCAACCCAGCCCTGGTGAAATACGCTCCTGTATCCTGAAGCTATTTTCCATTCATGGTGAGCGGGAAAGAAAAGCAAAACGGGAAAAATACTTCCTCCCGGAAAAAGATTTACCCCGTTTATGGATTTTGGCAACTTCCGCTTCCGATAATCTGTTGGATTATTTTGGCTTTAAACTAGAATTAAAGAAGTGGACACCTGGGGTTTATTTTCTCCCCGAAGGACATAAAACTGCCTTAGTGGCAATTAATAGGTTGCCCCCTACAGAAGAAACCCTCTGGTTGAGGATACTGGGAAAAGGGAAAACCCAAAAACAAGCTATTGAGGAGTTGCTCCAGTTACCCCCAACAGATCCATGGCGCAATAATGTGCTAGAAGAGATGGCGATTTGGCGCATCAACACACAAACGAAAGAAACTTTAACTAATGATGAAAAGGAGTTAATTATGGGTTTATCACCAGCTTATATTCAATGGCGAGAAGATACTTTACAGGAGGGACGTCAGGAGGGACGTCAGGAAGGACGTCAGGAAGGACGTCAGGAGGGACAGCTTCAGGTGCTTGAAAACCTGCTCACAGTCAAATTTGGTAATCTTGAGCCACCAATAGGAGACATAATTGAACCTTTGCTCCAATTACCTTCCGAAGAGTGGACACGATTACTGATTGAATTATCTCGGGAAGAATTATTGCGTCGATTTGATGTTAACAGGAAATGACTTTATTAACTATCTTCCACAAAGCAGCAGAGGAGTTTCCCCACAAAGGTATTGGTTACATTCAAGAGAATGGGGAGCAGGTTTTCCTAACCTATAGGGAACTAAAAGAAGCAGCA
>JACONB010000360.1 GCA_014323965.1 Prochloron sp. SP5CPC1
AGCGGGAAGACTATCGGCTAATACTAGGGAGGCTGCTGCTAAGGGAGCTGCTGCTAAAAGGTAGTATTTTGCTCGGTAGATCAGTTCAAAGAGCAGGGCAACAGCAGCAACTCCAAATGCTACCCACACTACGGACTCGTACATGTTAGTTACTGGTGGACGCCCTGCAATGGTCATTCTTGCGATAAAACCATAGCTTTGAATACCGAGACCGGCAACAAAAATACCTATGGATCCCCAGTAAAAGTCCAGTTGCTGGAACCAGAGCCCGAATACCATAGCTAGGAAAGCGAGTATGTATAATTTCCATGCCTTACCAAAAGGATGTAGGGCGGAAAAGTTAACTTCTCTTTGGAGCAGTTCAGGGGCTGGATAAACCTCTGGACTCAGTTCCTGCAGAGCTGTTCCTAGGTTGCTCCCCATGGCTCCCAGATTCTCGGTTTCTTCACCATAAATGACCTTCATACTTTGGTAGGTTTCCCGTATGGGTACCATTTGGGCAGGCTGATAATAAGTCTCTCCTGCTTCAAAACCGACCCATTTACCTTTGATATCCGAGGGGTGGGGTATGAGGGGGAGATTATCATTTCCCACTATGTTAACCATCAAAGTCATGCGATCGGCAACGGTTAAAGCTTCCCGTTCGTCCCTAGTTAAATCGAAACCCTGAGTTTCCTTCTCCTTGACACGATTAAATATATTAGGCAGGTCAGAGGAGATAAGTTCCTGAAAGCTGAAATACTTCCTTTCTGGGTCTAGACCCACTTGTTCTTTCAGGGGACGATAACTAAAAAGAATGAATGGTTCTTGGTTCCAGTCTCGTTGGTTGAACCAAAGGGAGAGATAGGTGGGAAAATAGTCCTCCACTTCCCCATTGTCCTGACGGTAGTGGGTGAAACCGTGAATTTGGGTTACCTGTTCTCGTGCTACTGTATCTAAGGGTTTTTTGCGACCGTCTAGTTGTACGGCGAGGGTTTGTAATGGTTCTAAGTCTGATACCTGCCATTGACTCAAGGGCAGTATTAAGATTAAAAGACCTAGACAAAATCCTATCAAAAATTTCAACAGCTTCATAGTTTCCTTTTTGCTCACTGGTCGTTGATTTAGTTATAGCGGTTATGAAGGCAACTTATGAGCTGAAAGTACTGTCTTACAGTTACCACGCACTATGACAGTGACCAGCTCAGCTAGGAACGAACGCCCCCCAAATCGAAAACAACCGTTTTGCCCAACTAAAAGGATTAAGCATCGACGTAACCTACCCACACTAAGCTGGCGCTATAGTGTGGGCTTTCCGTAGCCCTGGTTCCACTGCACAAGACAGAAGTTCCGAGCCTCTGGGCTGGTTTACAGAGCAGCCCCTTTCGTTCAATCATTTTTGCACCATTAAAATCAGCGTCGCCATGATAGCCACAGTTATTGCATTTAAAGAACTTATTATTTCGGCTCCCAATATGCAGGCATTTATGGCAGGTTTGACTGGTGTAAGCCGGGGGGATAGCAACTACTTTTACCCCTGCTCCAATCCCCTTGTATTCTAGGAACAACCGCAATTGATAAAACGCCCATGAATTAGAGCGTCAACTTTGCGGTTTTGTTTCTAGGTTTGGAGTTGGTGTGCTTCCCAATACCTGTCAAATCTTCAATGGCAACTATGGAGTTCGTTTGTTTGGCACTTTCGATGATTGACCTCGAAATATTATGGTTAAGCCATTGTTGAAATCTTCTCTCTCTTCCCGATAACCGTTTCAAAGTTTGGCGACATCTACGTCGCGTAGACCTTGTGCCTTGAGAAGCTTTCTTTTGGAGAGAAGTTCTAACTCTGGTATATTTATCCCGCTTATTTTTAATTGTTTCTCCCGACCAAGATTGACCAGTAGAAGTTACAGCAATGTCGCGCCGTCCAAAATCTACTCCAATGACGTTTTTAGTTCGTTTTGGTTTTGGTGTATTGGATTTGAGTTGTATATGAATATAGAAGTTTCCGTCGAGATGTTGACAAACCTGAGCTGAGGTTGGGTTTTGACCTTTGAGCTTGGCCACGTGGTAGGCACTCACTTTCATGGGAATTTTAACCCGTTTCCCAGTGGTACTGATACTGACCAGATAACCGTCTTCAATGAACCGAAACGTTCGTGCATCACAGTCAAAGCTTGTGGGTTTAAATCCCTTGACTTGACGATTTTTGTGCTTGGCAGAC
>JACONB010000361.1 GCA_014323965.1 Prochloron sp. SP5CPC1
TTATGCTGGCATTGATATCCCGGTTGGGCGTAATTAGAAATTTCATAATGTTCGTACCCTGCTTTGGTTAACATTGCATCTGCTAATTGGTACATTTTAGCTGTTTCTGTATCTGTAGGTAAAGGTTTTGTTCCCGGTTCATACTGCTTGGCAAAAACGGTGGTGGGTTCTAAAACTAAATCATAACAGGAAATGTGATGAGGAGCAATCTTAATGGCGGTTTGCAAGGAAGATTTCCATTGCTCTAAAGTTTGATGAGGTAACCCTGAAATTAAATCCATACTAAAGTTATTAATATCGCTTTTACGAATCAATTCAATGGCTTTTTTGCTATCTTCTAAGGAATGCGATCGCCCTGCTATAGTTAAGAGTTCTTCTGTAAATGTCTGCACCCCCAAACTAACCCGATTAATACCCAACTTGTGGTAGGCTGTAAGTTGTTCCAGGGTAAAAGTTCCCGGATCTATTTCCAGAGAAATTTCCGCCCCAGGAGCAATACCTAAATGCTGTTCTATTGTCTCTAAAATCTTTCCTAAGAGAGTAACAGGGAGGAGGGAAGGGGTACCACCGCCAAAGAAAACTGTTCTTAGGGGTTTTTCTGGTACCGGGGCCATGGTAATTTCCGTACATAATACTTCCACGTATTCTTCCAGCCAAACTAACGGTGGGCGATCTCCAGCTACGGAAATGGGAAAATCGCAATAATAGCAGCGACGACGACAAAAGGGAATGTGAACGTAAGCAGAACCAGGTAGATCTGGTTTATTAAGATAACTTAAAGACATGGGCAGTTTAAATTTGGTACAGTTATAATAGGTTAACACCATGAGGAGATTATATTAGGAAAAATGATTGATGCCATTATTATTCTTTTTTTCATTATAGCAGCAGCGGGGGTGGGGTTTGATAGTATCAAGTTGCTCCCGGATAACGTTTTAGACACAGTTTCCAACGTGGAGGCTTTACGCTGGGTGAGTGCCAGCTTTGCGGGTATCTTGGGTTTGGGACTGGGTTTGGTTGCTCAAACTACTTATCGTCGTCTGGAAAAGCAAATTCGCCAAACACCCATGGAAATCATTCTCACCCGAGCAGTGGGTTTGGTAGTGGGACTGTTGTTAGCTAACCTCATGTTCGGACCTATTTTCTTACTACCTATTCCTGACGAGTTTTCTGCTTTGAAGCCCACTATCGCTATTTTAGGCAGTTTGATGTTTGCTTTTTTGGGTATTAGTCTGGCGGATACTCACGGTCGTACTTTCTTAAGGCTCATTAATCCTAATTCCATGGAAACCATTTTAGTGGCAGAAGGTACTCTCAAACCAGCTGGGACTAAAATCATCGATACTAACTGCATTATCGATGGTCGTATTGCTCAACTCATCAGTACGGGTTTTCTGGAAGGACAAATTCTCATTCCCCAGTTTGTTTTACAGGAATTACAACTTCTTGGGGACAATAGTAATGATCAAAAGCGAGCACGAGGAAAACGAGGGTTGGATTTGCTCAATAGAATGCAACAGTCTTTCCCAGAAAGGATTGTCATTCACCCAGCCGATTATGAAGATATTACTACTGTGGATAGGAAGTTAATTCGGTTGGCGCAGGAAATCAACGGCACTCTCATGACTAATGATTTTAATTTGAGCAAGGTGGCTAATTTGCAGAAGGTGGCGATCTTGAATATCAATGATTTGGTACAAGCGGTACGCCCTGTTTATTTACCTGGGGATAGTCTGGATTTGAAAATTCTCAAACAGGGGAAGGAAGCAACTCAAGGTGTGGGTTATTTGGAGGATGGAACTATGGTAGTGGTAGATGAAGGGCGGAACTATGTGGGTTCGGAGGTAGGGGTGATTGTCACTTCTGCTCTCCAAACTTCTGCTGGGCGAATGATTTTTGCTAAACCACAAGCATTAACAGTTACCAGTTAACAGTAGGTTCTCAGGAAAGCGTTCGCCCCCACTTGTTGCTAGCTGTGTCATAGTCAGGATTATTTATAGTCTCTGATAATATGAGCGCAATTCTTCTATTGTAGTGACTTTTTTGATTCCTTCCTTAATTGCTGACAATACCTCAAAGTCGCGAATGGGGGAAATTTCTGGTAACAGTTCTAAACCGTCGGGGCCAAATTTTAGTTCTAAACCCAACTCAATTGCTGATACCAGTCCTTCCTGTCTTCCTTGTTCCATACCTTTCT
>JACONB010000362.1 GCA_014323965.1 Prochloron sp. SP5CPC1
GTTACGACGATTTGTCAATAAACATCAACCGTCTGGGTCGCCATTACTCTCACGCCAAATCAAATCCGCAGATGAACACAGATTAACGCTGATGGATAGGATATCTTTATTTATCTGCGTTTATCTGCGTGAAGGAGCGGTTCAAAGATTATGGCGTGAGCCTCCTGCCGACAAAAGGTGAAATACTCATAAGGCAACCGGTAATTCTTGCAATCGAGGAATCCTTACGCCTCGCCAACGTAAAATAGACCAAACATAGGCTTTCCGCAACATGAGTCGATTCGCCTCTAGCCTTAATTTAGTTAATTCTTGCCGTTCCTTATCACTCAAAACTCCTTCTTGGTTCTTCTCTAGCAATTGGACATGACGTTGGTGCTGCTTAGATTCTACTTGGGAGTGAGCAATTGACAGCAATTCTGACACACCAAGTTTTTGCATAGTCACTAATTCTAGCTGCATCTCCAGTGGAGCGTTATCTGTGGAAGGAGGCAAATTGCTTACCACACTTTGGGTAATCAGAGTTTCTACAGCAATGCGAGCGAACTGACGGTAAACTGGGTAGGGTAGCTCGATCGTAACCTGATGAGTTGACATGGACTAGCTCTGGGAACTGGATATTGTCCATTCTATCTTATTCTCAACCGCAACTCAATAATACTTTGTTGTCTTGATTGATTGTAGTTATTTGACAATATATTAAGAAATATGTCTAATTGCGTCTTATTTTCTTTCTAGCTGGAAAATATTGATACATTATATTGATGTTTGCCGCTCTAAGAATAGGAAAAAAAGAAACAGTGAATTTGTCATCCTCATCCGTCACCAACGAACTTGTTCGCGAAGATATTGGGGAGTATGTGGCACAACTACAGCTTCATATGACCTTGCAATCCCGTAATTTAGTTCCTACTTTAACTAAGGTAGCTGATAGTAGGGAGCAGTTTCTCCACGAAACCCAAGCGAAGATAGAAAAATTGGTTTCTCGCCAAGAAATTTAGGGTAAAATTACCATCCGGGGAGATAAACTCACAAAACTGCCATTATGGCGATTACCGCCACACTTTTCACTCCCGCCGCTCATATTATCAATTCTACTATCCTACAGCCAGTTTCTGTTTTGTCCAATGTAGACAGTTTCAGTCCTAATTTTACACCAATTAACTTAATTAATCAAAGCTGGTTGTTACTAAATTATAAAAGTGTGGTCTCGAATTTTAATATAGTATTTTTTTAAACCTAATTTATTTAAAGTATTGATGATAGATGGATATCAGCTTCAGGAAATACCACAGCTACCTTAACTTTTGACCTGGGTAATGTCTTCACCATCTCCGGATTGGCGCTTTGGAATTTTGATAATAATGCCGCCGTAAATGAATTTGAGGTGTTCGCCGATAACAATGGTGTTGTAAGTGATGGACTGGGAACGAGCTTAGGAACTTTTGATGCAATTCAGCCACAGAATTTCATAACAATTTCTCCCCAGATATTTTTTTTCTCCGTCACTGAAACTCGATTCGTTCACCTAGATATTACCAGTAATCATGGGAATAACCTTTTTGTAAACGTGTCGGAAGTAGCTTTTCGACAAGTGCCAACTGAGGTATTTTTTGAGTTTGGGCACGTACCGGTGATTGTTTTTGTAGTAGCAGTAGGAGGTATCAATTACTTCTGGAATAAAAAAGGGAAATAGGGTGATGGGGAGATGGGGAGATGGGAGCGAAAGTAGTTTTATACAAGATGTCGCAACCCATGTGGCGGTTGAAACACAGTGGCTGATTTGTTAGTATAGATTAGCAAACGCTCACAAAGGGCGACTCGTTCTTGGCGAAAATCTGGCTCAAGCCAGATATAAACCAGGGACTGATGCCAGAAAAATGATAGGGAATCTAAGTGGGGAAATCCGCTGAAAGACTGTCAAAAGCCTCCACAGGTAAAGGCATCAGAACAACTAAATCAGGATTGCTGGTGATGGGGCTGGTCAGAAATCAGTTACCTAGTCCAGCCGTTCAAGGGAAGAGAACGAATCTCTATCTGCCCACACGCATCTGTGAATTCAAGCAGGCCAGCCGGGTTAGCCTCCGGGGCGTGAAGCTGGGAACTAGGACACAATCAGAGCCGA
>JACONB010000363.1 GCA_014323965.1 Prochloron sp. SP5CPC1
TGCGCAGTTATAGATTTTATTGGCTTCGCCACAGGCGTACTCCAAAATTGCAGAGAGGTCTTTGTCGGGATGGAGGAGCACCTGCTGGCAACCCATGAGCTTGGGATTCTTCATGGCAACAATTCCCAACCCAACCCAAGTTTATAGTTGACATAACTCGCGTCTTCCTTCCTCACTGCGCCCCTGGCGCCGCGTCGCTTTTCCGCCCCGCGCTCCCGTGCCTTCCTCGTGTTTGGAATTACCAGGTGGTAGGGATGCTTTGTTGGGAGTCATTCCCTTGGAAGCACTGGGTTTAGAACCAGATGTAGGCAATCAACGACTAAAAGTGCTACCATCGGAGTCGGTGGATACTTATCTGACTATATGATCAATCTCATTAAGACGAACTACAAATGGTCAATTGCTGGCGCAAGCCTTGCGCCCCTACAGCGCTATTGGGAGTTGTTCTATGTTTTGGTAGAGCGGAGTTTAAAAGTGCGCTATCGTGGTTCCTTATTGGGAGTTTATTGGTCCCTGTTAAATCCTTTATTGATGACGGCACTGTATACGGCTATTTTTGGCACTACCTTTGCTTCTTACTATAACGACTCTATTGTAGACTACATTTTAGCCGCATTTACTGGTTTAGTGGTGATTCACTTTTTCTCCGGATCTACCAACCAAGCCTTGGTAAGCGTAGTGGAAAATGGAATTCTGTTAAATAAGATTAAACTACCCATGGTTATTTTTCCCCTATCCATGGTGGGAGGTAATGTGTTTCAATTCTGCTTAGGTATGTTACCGGTGCTCGCTATTGTAACCTTAGTCAAGTCCCACAGTTTAGTCAATGTAGTGGCTTTATTAATTCCCCTGTTATCTTTAACCTTAGTCTGTACTGGTATTGGCTTTTTCGTCAGTGCTCTTTATGTCTTCTTTCGAGATTTACCCTATTTTTACGAGTTGGTCACATTTGTCTTGTGGATGAGTTCTCCTGTATTCTATCCTACCGAAATCGTACCGCCAGCAGTGGAAAAGTTTTTAATTTTCAATCCTTTGGTGCCGATTATCGAAAGTGTTCGTCAGATTTCTCTCTCAGGAGCGTTACCAGATATAATCTTGATGGGGAAAGCAGGAATCAGTAGTTCCCTTATTTTAGCTTTCGGTTGGATCTTGTTTCGCAAATGGCAGGAACAATTCATGGATTTAATCTAGCATAAATGAAGGAAGTTATTAGATTAGCGGAAGTATCGCTCTTGAGAAGGACTCAGGAGGAGTTATCCTATGATTTCAAGACAACTCTCCTTTCCATTGTATCCGGGAAATACCGCAAACCCTTGAAAAAGCTAGTGCTGGATCATATTAATTTCGCCGTTCAAGAGGGAGAAAAGTTGGGTATTATCGGCGCAAATGGTTCCGGTAAATCAACTTTACTGAAGATAATCTGCGGTATCTTGCAACCAACGGCAGGTTCCGTGCGAGTGCGGGGAGAAATTGCTCCCTTGATTGAGTTGGGGGCAGGATTTGATGCTAAACTATCCGTCATGGACAATATTGTTTTATACGGGGTGATGCTGGGGTTTTCGCGCCAGGAAATGAAGGAAAGAGCCAGGTTGATTTTGGAGTTTGCCGAGTTGGAAGATTACGCCCTGGTACCAGTAACCGGGTTATCATCGGGAATGGTAGCGCGGTTGGGATTTGCCATCGCCACTGATGTACAACCAGATATTTTAATCTTGGATGAAGTATTCGCTGTGGGGGATGAGAGTTTTAAACACAAGTGCCAGCAAAGAATGGAAAAGTTTTGGCAAGCTAATGCTACGATATTGGTGGTGTCTCACGACCTGCATTTTATCCAGAATTCTTGCAGTCAAGCCATATACTTGGAGAAAGGGCAACTCAGAATGGTAGGTAAAGTTGACGAAGTTGTTAAATTGTATTTAAATGGAATTGGTTGAGTTAAGAGATGATTTTGTTTCACCCAGCGGCTGAGAGATGGTGGAGAGGCGGGGAGAGATTTTTGGACTTTATCTGAAGGTAAGCGATCGCCACTGACCTGGAACCAGATCTTATAATCCTATTATCACTGAAAGGAGAGATATCAGTGGAATATGAAAACTATTTTGCTAGTTTC
>JACONB010000364.1 GCA_014323965.1 Prochloron sp. SP5CPC1
GATTTCCCGTCCGCACTGATAGAATTGATAATTAACACTGCTACTGCAACTGCAACTAACTCAAAGGGGTTGAAATTCAGATCCATAGGTTGACCAATAGCCCACCCAGTAATGACTAACACAGGAGCAACAAACAAGGCAATTTGTAAACTAGAACCGATGGCCACAGAGACAGATAGATCCATCTTATCCTTCATGGCTACCGTCACAGCAGTAGCATGTTCAGCAGCATTGCCGATAATAGGTAGCAAAATCACCCCAGTAAACAATGCAGTCAGTCCCAAACTAGAAGTAGCTTCTTCCAAAGAGTCTACCAACAATTCCGATTCCACTGCTACCCCGATAGTGACAGCTAAGAGCACTATAACCCAAAACCAAATCTTAGGAGGTTCTGTATCCTGTTCCTCTTCCTCTTCTAAGTCAGCTACCCCCACCTCATAGAGATAGGAGTGGGTTTTCATAGAGAACAAAAGACTCAATCCATAGACTAAAATAAGCACAACCGCAACAGCAACGGAAAGGGTTTGGATGGTTTCTTCCCCAATACCAGTAGAAGTATATTCCACTGCGGTGGGTACTAACAAGGCAATTACTGCTAAATTCATGAGGGAAGAGTTAGTCTGAGCAACTGCTGTCTGAAATTCTTGTTCCTTATAACGCAGTCCCCCCAACACCATAGCAAAACCCATTACCAACAGGATATTACTGATAATGGAGCCTGTAAGAGTAGCTTTAACAACTTCAATCAGCCCTGCTTTCAGAGCGAAAAAAGCCAAAATCAGTTCCGTAGCATTACCAAAGGTAGCATTTAACAGCCCCCCTAAATTTGGTCCCACTACCACAGCGATTTCTTCCGTGGCTTCCCCCATAAAGGCAGCTAGGGGTACAATACCTAAACCAGCAGTAATGAATACTACCACTGATCCCCACTCCAGAAAGTTACCGATGATGGAAACTGGGATAAAAAGGAGTAAAATGAGAAAAATAACGTTCTTGTTCATTGAGTTGAATCACACTCTAACTTGATTTATAATAGCCCTATTTTACAGGATATCACATTATAATTATTACCACCATGAGATTTATCAGCCCCAAAACAGACTTTGCGTTCAAGAAAATATTCGCCGGAGCCGCAAGTAAAGACATCCTCATCAGCTTTCTCAATGCTATTATATATGGTGGGGAAGCAGTAATCCAAGACTTAGAAATCATCGACCCCTACAATCCCTCCTCTATCCTATCTTTAAAAGACAGTTATTTAGATGTGCGAGCTGTTTTACAAGATGACACAACTGTAATCATCGAGATGCAAGTGCTGAATGTAGAAGCATTTGAGAAACGGGTAGTGTACAATCTGAGCAAGACTTACGCCAACCAGTTAAAATCGGGACAGGGATATTTTGACCTCTCGGCAGTTATAGCTCTAACTATAACCGATTTCAAGCTATTTGACCAAACAGAAAAAATAATAACTCGCTTTTCTTTTAAGGAAGAAGATGAGTTATTTGAGTATATAGATTCAGAGTTAACCATGGTTTTTGTGGAACTACCTAAGTTTAACAAAGAATTGTCCCAGTTAGAAACCCTGACAGACAAATGGATGTATTTCCTGAAAGAAGGGGGAAGTTTAGATACTATCCCGTCTCAATTAGCTCAAGTGCAGGAAATTGAAGAAGCGCTCCATATAGCCAATAAAGCTGGTTTAAGTATAGAGGAATTGGAGGAGTTAGACAGACGGGAGATGTTTTGGCAGGATCAGTTAGGAGCAGTGGTGAAAGGAATACGGGAAGGACGAGAGAAAGGACGAGAGGAAGGACGAGAGGAAGGACGAGAGGAAGGACGACTTCAAGAGCGACTTGATTTAATCCTGACCATATTGCAGCAGCGCTGGGGAGAAATTCCCGAACCTACAGTAGTATCAATCAAAACATTGCCCTTTGACAGGCTAGGAGAGTTAGCTTTGACGCTCTTTAACTTTACCACCGTAGAAGATTTGACTAATTGGCTCCATGAACAATTGCCTTAGTTAAACCTTCTAAAGTATATTCCTGGGCTTCAATATCCACCCTGCCGAAAATTTGCTCACAGGTTTTGGAAGTTTGAGG
>JACONB010000365.1 GCA_014323965.1 Prochloron sp. SP5CPC1
TGAATGCTTCGTATTGACTTTGAATCGAAACAGCAGTGGGGGAAACTTTCTCCTCCTTTTTCTCCTCCTTGACACTCTGCCGCTCTAGCAGTTTCTCCGTCTCCCCCTTAAAGAGTAGCTGCCAATAGGGAGGAACTCCTTCCAAAGGAACGATGGAACCGGAAGTATTGGTCATGACAAACCAATTGAGACGAGAGCGATTTTGCCCCACAATGTCTTGATCGCTGCTGGAATAACCTCGCAACAACCGGAACATATGAGGAAACCCAACGCTATTTTTCCCGGTTTGGGTTCGATATCCTCGATAATAGGGAACGATATGTTGACCGAAATTTTCCAGATATTCGTCGCTATCGATATAGGAATCAATTTCTGCCTCGTAACCGAACAGATCCAAAATGCGGGTATGAGCGATGATTTCCTCGTAGCTTTCCGGTGCGCGTCCAAGTAAATGCTTGAAATTCAATTCTATTGCTCGGTTGCGAGAGCAGTTGAGGAAAAAGCGAGAGCGGTAAAAGTCGGATTTAGCGATTTGGCGCACGAATTCCCGGACACTAATATCCTTATTTTTCAATTGGGATTCCGCTACAGCAAGCCTTTCGCTTTCCATGACGTGAGCATTGCCCAAAACTTGCCGATAGACAGCGCGAATGACGATGTCAATCTCCGACTCAGTTGCTCTACATTTGAGTACGAGAGGTTCTATTTCCGCAAAGGGACTAACCCCTAATTCGGAGCCACGACTTAAAGTAGGATTAATAAAACTCTGAACCATTTTTCTTATCTTCTCCTGAATGACAAATTTTCCGTTTTGTTATCAAATCTGGTATAAAAACCGCCGTATTTTATCCAATATTGTTTGAGATCGTGATGGGGAGTATGCAAACTAGCTTTTGCTTGATATAATATCACTTGGCGATGATTTCCTATCCAAACTTTTCTGACTGGATCCACGGAAATGAGGGTACCACCGAGACTGCGGACACATTCTTCAAATCTCTCTACGGTAGAATATTCTAAGGTTTCAAATATGTAAAAGTTTCCCGCACAAATAAGATGTCTCCTCCTAATCCAGCATTGCATTTTTTTGCTTGCTACTGGGGGTAACATGGTTCCTTTTTGCTTTCAAAACTAGCATTTGAAACAGTTACCACATACCTTGACAGTTACCAGTTATTAGTTATGGGTTTCTAACAGTGGTCAAAGGTTTCCTTTTTACTAACTCACCGATTCTGTCTCAATCGCCCTGGCGACTGCTATAGGTGGTCACTGATTTTGGGACTTCGGAGGCGAAACTTTGCACTTTCTCAAATCGCAATGGACCCGCAGCAGAACCCCAAACTTGCTCGTGGGTGTTAATATCCATCCCCCGATCTAAACTTACCCAAGTATTCTCAGTCAATTCAACTTCGCTGATAAGATATGTTTGACAACCTTTTCTTTCCACCAAACATTTATTCCCTGGTTCAACACTTCCCCGAAACATATCTCCCTCTCTTTTAAAAATCATGGAACAGTGATAGCGTCGTTGGATACAGTCATGAGTAAGAGAGTCGAGAATTTCTCGCTCCCTACCAGCACCTGCGTATAACAACCCATCTTTGAGGGCATAATTTTCGATATATACGGAGTCACCCCGATCTATGAGACGATGTACTCCCTGACGATAAGGACTCCAGAGGTCGTAGTTATATACTTGTTCGGAATAAAAACCAATGCTGTTGAAAAATTCCCAGGGTAAAGGGCGAAAGAAAACGTGAATATGAGCGTAGGTTTGGGGATTGGACTTTGCTTGTTTGTAATTGGAAAAATCACCCGCCATCCACCGAGCTAATTGCAATATTAAATCATTGTTTTGCTTTTCTTTCTCTGGGAGAAGCATTTTTGGGTATTAAAGAGCGAATTTCGGAAGCAAAGGAAGCAGTGATAACCCCAGATCCAGCACTGGTTTTAATTAGGGATACCCGAAAGCGTAAATTGGGGGTAGCAAACCAAATTTTCTCCTCCGCCATGGCGCGATCGTAGGGGGGTTCTTCATCTTCGTCCCAGTCTGATTCTCCTTCCCAGGTCATGCGAAAGGGAGCAGTTGCTGCTTTTGGATCAATTTGATGGGATTTGCACAAGTCTATAACTGCCGGATCGTCGGTGGCTATAGCTTCAATCTCAAGGTTGGAAGTAACTGCTTCAAACTGCTGGAATGCCATATGATGTGCCGATCGCTGCGATCGCCAACTCCCTATTGACATTTCTACAAATTTCGTAATATTCAAGAATAAAAGGTTTAGGGTGAAAGAGTTTAGTTGATTACATCGTAGGTTGGGTTGAGGCAACGAAACCCAACAGCCAAGGATATTTGTGTTGGGTAACGCTTGCGCTCTACCCAACAACTCTATTGTTTATGGTAAGACTGTAACTCCAGTTACCTTACCTCCCAGGCGATGAATCTTCTGCATTTCCTGAACCATACTACTATGAGGCAGTTTAACTGTATAGTCGCTGGTCCGCATTACATCTTGACGACAAATTGCCGTTGCTTTAATCTCAACGATTCGACCATCATAATCACTGGTCTTTATCGTCCCTGTGGTAGTCATTCCTGACATCATTTACTCCTTACACAACTTGTTTTTTTAAATGAGGAAGTATGAGGGTAATGTTGGTGGGCAATGCCCACCCTACGGCTCATAAACCTAAGCTACCTCAGTAATACTGAGTATTTTGCCGCCAGTTTTGTGAATGTTTTGGATTTTCTGCGACATTTGGGCGTAACTCACCTCATAAACCAAGTTGCTCTGCTTGTAGATTGGAGTAACACCAGCCTTAGCAATAGCAATGCGGTAGCGCTTCCCAGTGTTGTCAGCAGCACCAGAACCAGCAGCAGGAGCGGTTACAGTTCCGGCTCCATTACCTGCGGTAACGCTTATGAGCTTGGCTTTACCGCTGCGATCGCTGGTAGCATCTCCCCGCAGGAGGGTGAATCCCCGGACGTAGCTAGAATTCTTAAACCCTGTTTGACTGCTGGTACTGCGAGGGTAGGGAACGGTATTCTCCCCATAAGCAGCCTGATACTCGTCGCTATCAATATAAGAATCGATTTCGGCATCGTAACCTAACTCGTTATAAATTTTAACGTGCTGGGAAATTTCTGCCTGATCCAGAGGAGCGCGACCTAAAAAGTGCTTGCAGTTCAGTTCGATAAAACGATACTGAGAAGCTGACTCGAAAAATAAGGACTTGTACCAGTCTGACTTGGCTATCATGCTGACAAAGCCCCGGACGCTGATTTCGCCACTGCGCACCATTGCTTCTGCACTGACTAACCGTTGGTTGTCCAGTACGTGGATGTTGCCCAAAACCTGCTTGTAAGCTGCCCGAATTACTTCCTGTACGTCTTCTTCAGTAGCCCCAGCACGCAGTTCTGTGGGTTCTGCTTCTGTTACCCAAAGTGCCATTTAAATTCCTCCGATGAATCTTATTTGTGATTTGTTATTTGTAATTTGTCAAACCCAGGGCTAAACTATTTCCGTAATACTGACAATTTTGCCCCCAGTTTTGTGAATGTTGCGCACTTGCTGGTTCAGTTGGCTGTAGTTAACCACGTATTCCAAATTGCTATATTTATTGAGAGTGGCGGGAGCAGCAGAAGTAGACACCGCAATGCGGTAGCGCTTATTGGTATTGTCATAGGAGCCACCTCGTCCCACTGCTGGTGCTTTTATGGCACTGGGTAGGTTACCTGCTACGGTAGCTAACAGCTTAGTGGGCATATCCCGATCGCAGGAAGCATCACCCCGGAATAATTCAAAGGAGCGACCATAGCTAGAATTGGGGAATCCTACCCGGGAGCTAATATTAGCGGGATAGGGAACCACATTGTCACCAAACTTGCTTACATACTCGTCGCTACAGAGGTAGGAATCTATTTCTGCTTCGTAACCTTCTCCGTTATAGGTTTGGACGTGGGCGGAAAGTTCTGCTTGAGATATGGGAGCCCTCCCTAGGAGATGTTTGAAGTTCAT
>JACONB010000366.1 GCA_014323965.1 Prochloron sp. SP5CPC1
TACCTAGTCTTTAAAAAAATTCAACGTTCTACTAGTTAGAATCTATTCTATTAACAAATTAGATTAAATTGAATCTAATTAAAACAATTATAGCATTGGGAGGGGTATTTTCGCCAGGGCAAAAATTACTGCTCTATGAGAAGGTCGATTGACACGGACAACCTTGGATACTGGGACAGCTTGGCGCCAGTTGATTTGAGAGGGTATAAACCAATATGCTAAAATTTATGTCTTAGTGAACAGGGCCCCAAGGGACTGCTGGGATCTGATCGCTGAATGCTTACGTAAAGATTATTCCTGTATTGACCCGAGTAGCAAATCTTATACTAGACTAATAACTAAGGTTCAACTAAAAATGGCAATGAAGCGTAGCGTCTATCGCCCACTTCGGAGTAATTAAACTGTTTACAAGCCTCAAGCTGATCAAGTATTGGTGGCATTTCATGCTTTACCCTTTAGTTGACACTGTTTCCAACTGCAAGTAATTTTAGATGAACACTGTTGTTAAAGTTATTCTGCCTTCCGGAATCTTAGATGGAACAAAAGCGGGTGAATTTCGCCAAGAGATTAGCGTTTGTGTTGCCCAAAATACTGAGATTATCTTAGTTGATTTTCAAGACGTGACTTTTATGGATAGTTCTGGCTTAGGTTCCCTAGTTCTGTCCCTCAAAACTGTCCGCGCTGCTGGCTCGAAGTTATTCCTCTGTTCGCTCAATGACCAGATTAAAATTTTGTTGGAATTAACCAGCATGGAGCGGGTGTTTAAAATCTTGCCTAACCGGGAAACATTCGAGGAAAAATTAGCTAACAATGAATTATAATTGTTGAAAGTCAATTTCCACAATGGATAAATCGTCATCAACCAAATAATCCTGGGGATTCCGTTTAAGTACCTGTTGCAAAAGCCCATCTAAATTAGACTGCTGTTTGTCATAATATTCTTTTAGGAGTTTGACAAACTCATCCAGTCCCCAAATCCTTTCATCTGTCTAGATAATTTCATAAATGCCATCGCTAAAAATATAGAGCCTCGAGGGGGAATTTATGGGGCAAATAACGTCCGTGTATTCGGCATCAGGGAACATACCAACTGGAAATCCTGTGGTTTTCAGCCGTTTTTCTCTGATACTGCCCCCCTCATCCCGACTCCCGCAAAATAGCGGGTGGATGTCCAGCACTGGCATAAGTTAACTCCTGTTTGCTGCGATTGTAAACCCCGTACCACATGGTGAAATATTTATCATTGCGTTGATTCATTTGAAATGTTTCATTTAAACCCCTTAATACCTCTGAGTGAGGCTGCGGGAACGAAGGAGATTGATGGTGGAGATAGAAGGTAATGCTGCACCCAAGCCGTGACCAGAAACATCCAGTAAATAGACGCCTAAGTTTTCTGAGTCTAGCCAATAATAATCAAAGCCATCTCCTCCCAGTTGCCGTGAGGGAATAAACCGCACGTCAATAGTAATGGGAGGCTCAGTGAGGGGTTCCGGGAGGATGAAACTCACATATTCAGCAGCCTCAGCCAATTCAGCTTCTAGCAGTTGTTTTTGTTGCTCCAAGTCCCGACTGAGTTGATGCAGTCTCAACCCAGCCCTAATCCGCGCCTCCAACTCGTACATCTCAATTGGCTTGCAGAGAAAATCATCTGCACCAGCATCTAAGCCTTTGACCCGGTCTTCCACCGAGTCGATGGAAGTGAGTAAGATAAAGAAGGTGGTAGAAAGTTCTGGGATAGCTTTTAATTTACTACACACTCCCAGTCCATTCATTTTCGGCATCATCCAATCGCAAATCACCATTGCGGGGCTGATTTCTTTGGCGGACTTCAGACCTTCTTCGCCGTTACTTGCCACAGTAATATGGTAACCCTGGCGAGTTAAGGTTCTTTTGAGCAGTAGCCGAATGGTTGGATCGTCGTCAATAATTAGTATTTTCATGCTATAGCTTATACCAGTTAACAGTTACCAGTTTATGGGATTTGCTAAAATAAAATAGATGTTAACTTATAGTACACATTTAAACTACTCTCCCAAACGAAGTTGTTGATTAGAGAGGCGAGGGAGCAGTTGAAAGTTATCAAA
>JACONB010000367.1 GCA_014323965.1 Prochloron sp. SP5CPC1
GAAGAGGACTCCCCTGGTAACAAGGGGTTCGATGTCTGGGAACATTTCCTCCAATTCCTGCATCGCTTGAGGATTTTAAGCAAGTTAGCCTTTCTTTGGAAAAGCAAAAGACCGTTTAGGTAGCAACTTTTAATGCTAGAGTATCTCGTTTACAAGGAGAAAGAACATTCGCTATCGTTATGAATGCAAATTCTTTTGAGGAAGCGACAGATATTGATTACTTTATTACTAATGTTGACTCATCTGTAGTTACACCCGAATGGGTTGTAAATACCTATTCTCAAAGAAACTGGATAGAAGCTAAAGGATGGTTGGGATTAAAGGAATACCAAGTAAGAGATTTTAAAAGTTGACTTCGTCATTTTCTATGGGTATTTTGTGCTTATACTTTTATCATTTGGCACAAGTTGACTGGTGGTTTACGAAGACGATAGGCAAATAAACCTTTAAATACTTTTCCTGAAGCATTGGAAGCCTTTCGTACAGCCATGTCTTTCCGTTTCTTTGATTGGCTGACCCAAAATAGAGACGTTTTTGCTGTTTATAAAGCCAGTTTGGGCTTTATTTGGGCTTAAATTTTGTTTAAGTCCCATTAGTACCCTGAATCTGAGTCAAAGGCAAAGTGCGAAAATCAGCGGTTCCCGTACCCCCTGGAACCCCATCCCTATCACCATCCACCGTAGAAGAAAGTGGCAAATTCCCCGGTACTAGAAACCCTGATTTCCCCTTCAACCCGTTCCCCGTTCGCAATTAAATAGAAAGACTCATCATTAACCGTATCCCCAGTAATTTCCTCCCCAAACCTAACAATCGTCTCCCGAGTCAAACTAACCCCCTCAGAACCATCCCCAGGAGAAATCTCCAGAGTCACCACCGGGATAGCATCAGAAAATACCCCTTGCTCCTACAATACCATCCCCATCCAAATCAGCAGAACCATCATCCTCTCCCAAACGATTCACAATAGACACAAAATCCGTGGGAGTCACCACCCCATTTCCATCTACATCCTAGGGAAAATGGGTAATATGATCCAGATCCAAACCCTGAGCACGATTGAAATTATTATTCTCATCCAACTCCAAAACAGCATTTCCGGAGTCTACCACCAACCCAAGATAATCCAAATTACGCGAAACATAGCCAATCCCTTCCCCCACACCATCTTCCGTTTCTGCCTCCGAAAACAACAAATCCTTAGTTGACACTCCACTGAGATTAAATCTCAATTTTGTGCTTACTTTTCTGAGAATATTGGCACTTGCGTTGCTATCTGCATTTACCAATAAACCGCTTTTAATGCGATACAACCCCCGTTTGATTCGCGAACCCGATGGTTTCCAGCTTTTGGGTTTTTCACCGAATGTTGGCAAGAAATCATCGTCTCTCTACCCTCACAGTCTAGCTTAGCCAGATCTACCCTACCTCCCAGTCGCTCAATTGCTCTGGAAAGAGAAACCATGGGAACGTCTCCAGTTGGATCTACTTTGGAGCGAGTTTTAAACGATACGTCCTTAAAATTCAGTTTAACTCTTCCATCTTCTGCCCCTAAAGCTTCAAGATAGTATTGAAAATTGGCTGTCTCTGCGTCAGTTTTCAGATACTGGTCGAGATTGGGGTTAGGTTCATAAGCATGAATTACTGCTTGAGGGAAATTCAGCCGTGCTGCAAGACTAAACAGACCGACATTCGCCCCAACATCCAAAATTTTAAGATTCGGATTAGATGTCTTTTTCTGCAATTGTTCCAAACCGTAACAATCATCCAGTATGATGTCGATCAAGTCTCCAACTTTTCCTCTTTCAGGAGGTATATTCACTGGTTGAAGATGATTAAGGGCGCTGGGTAGCTCCAAATTGGCAGTTCTTCGGAAAGGAACGCCTAACTTTTTGGATCTTTTTCGCCGCGCTCATAGTCTAAACAGCCTTTTTACAATCATATTTAGCCTTGATTACCGAGCTATTCCATATTACAATAATTTGAGAATGCTATCCTTCCTCCCTAGCAGCTAAGTACAGCCATGAGTAAAACCCACAGGCTAGAAATTCTCGAATTTTCCTTGATTGGTGTTTCCTCCATCAGTACTGTTTTCGCAGTAACCCAGCAGGGGTTTTTGGCTGCGGTAACTGCACCCCTGACTATAACTTGTGCTCTTAATGTCCTGAATCGCAAGCATCTGGCTCGATTGGGGCAGCAAAATCAAGGGACTATCACCCAAATGCAGCAACTACTCAACCCCGTTGGGGAGCGCCAACAGCAATTGGAGCTGCTGCTGCAAGAAGCTAATTCGGACACAGTAGAGCAGTTCGAGGAATTGGAACGAACCCTCACCTCACTGCAAAACCAACTGGAAAGTTCCACGACTGAAAAGATTAAACGTTTAACCGAAAGTCAAACTAGAGCACAGCAAACTATTGCAGCGTTACAAGCAACAGTTGAGCGCCAACAGAGCTACCTGGAAGCAACTGCAAGTAACCTGGAAGGATTGATTCAATCTCTGAGGGAGGAGCAAAATCAACTGGGGGATACCATGGGAGAAATGAGCAGTCAAACTCAAGAACAGATTGAGGAATTACAAGAAGCAAAGGGTCTCCTGTACTTATGGTGATAATTTTTTCTGATCAGAGAAGCAAGCTAATAAACGTAAACGAAAGTTTTCAAAGTTTGTAAAACCGTATCCTTGAC
>JACONB010000368.1 GCA_014323965.1 Prochloron sp. SP5CPC1
AATTAGATGTATTTGTCATCATGCCTAATCATGTTCATGGCATTTTAGTAATTCTAAACACCAACAGTAGGGGCACGGCAGTGCCGTACCCCTACAAGGAACAATTTGGTAAACCAGTACCTGGTTCTATTCCCACCGTAATACGTTCCTACAAAAGTGCTGTCACCAAAAAAATCAACTCTATTTGTAATACTAAAGGGAAATCATTGGTTTGGCAACGAGATTTTTACGAACATATCAATAGAGATGAAGAATCTTTGAATAACATCCGACAATATATTCAGGAAAATCCTCTAGCTTGGGAAAAAGATCTAGAAAACCCCCGGCATCATCCTAAAAATCACTCATTACTAATTGATATACCATTCTAAAATTATAGCGCTGCACGTCGGTAGCAACGAACCGTAGGGGCACGGCATTGCCGTGCCCCTACCGTGATTCTCTGCGCCCCTAGGAATTAAATCTTAATGGTGATGATGGTGGTGAGAATGAGAATGGTTATGATGATTACCATTACTGCCATTTAGTACTTGATTATTCACGGTCACCCCTTCTGAGGATAATAATGCTTCAATTTGGGGATTTGCCCATGCTGCTGCCATTTGGAGAAACTCAGGGCGATCGTTAACACAAGGCATCCTGAGGAATTTCACCTGGGAATTGCGATGGTGCAAGTGATGAATGATATGATCCACATCTAGGAGGGTTTCGTGATTTTCCGTGGCAAAACCAATGGGCATCATTATGATAGCAGTGGCTCCTAAATCCATGAGATTTTTGGCTGCTAACTCTACATTGGGTTGAGTCCATTCAATCAGGGGGGTATCGTGATTCAGCCAACCAATGGAAATCAAGGGATACTTATAAATTAGTTCTTCCCGGACTAATTCGTACAGTGCTTGACTTTCCTCAATCCCGGAAGTAAATCCTTTCGCTTTGTGGGGACAACCGTGGTTCATTAGCACAATGCCAATTTGGGATGGTAAATGTGCCAGGGCTAAATCTGTGGCTATTTTCTCCTCTACCATTTTCGCCAGCAATTTAATATAAGCTGGTTCCTTGTAAAAGGAGGGAATATAACGAGTACCTTTCAGCCAATGTTCTTCCCCCTCACCTAATTTACTCAGAGCTTTATTTACTTGCTCCACAGCAATACCGCTAGTGAAGATGGAATCTACCACTAACAGAGGATAGATTAAAATTTTATCAAATCCCTGTTCTTTAATTTCTGCTAGCACTTGTTCCGGGAGAAAAGGAGCGCAAAAGTTAAAGGCTTTGAAAACTTTAACCCTTTCCCCCCATTGATACTGCAATTCTTTTTCAACCCCCGCCCGTTGAGCTTCAAATATTTTATTGTGGGGGGAGATAAAATTGTCGTGCTGGTGACTCCACTCGTGGAGGTCAAACACAGCTAAGAGTTTCGCTAGGGGTGGATAGATCCAAGTAGGTACTGGGGCAAATTTAGCTGTGAGGAGATTCAATGCTTGTTCGTTGTAGTTAGCAAAGTCTTCGTAGCTTTCTACTTCCCCGTATCCCATTAATAACACTGCTACGGTATCTGTCTTAGCTGTTTGGGATAGTTGTGTTGTTTTTTCTGAGGTAGCAACCATTGACGCTCCAATACAATATTCTTGTCACCACGTAATGCTAATATACAATATATTCTGACCTAGGTGTAACTCATCAGTAAATCCATGGTTGTTGTCTTATGTCCTGGAATCCATAGCCCTCAACTAAGCCAGGGCTTTTTGGCTAGTTTAGCCCAATCTCAAACTCAAGATTTATTTAATAATTGGCTCGTTTTTCCCGCGACCGAATATCCTCCTTATTCTCCTCTTGCGGTGTTGACGTTTCTCAAAAAGAATGTTACCTTAGAAAATGAAGTGTTATTCATTAGTTTTAGTGCCGGGGTAGTTGGGGCGATGGGAGCAGCCCTACTATGGCAAATGCAAGGAGGTAAAGTTAAAGCTTTCATTGCTATAGATGGTTGGGGCATGGCTTTATGGGGCAATTTTCCCATTTACAGGGTGAGTCACGACTATTTTACTCATTGGAGTTCCGCTCTCCAAGGTAAAATGTTCCGCAGCGGCTTTCTTGAAAGTTATATTAAAACAATATAAAGAAATGTAACAAATACCCCAGATGACGCAATCTATATTATAATAATAAAGACAGCAGGTACCATTAGTACTGATAACTGTCATAGTACGTGCTAACTGCTCACTGGTAACTGATAACTGATAACTGATAACTGGTGGTTTCTTCAACTATCCTTCCCCCAAAAACATCCGTTACTCGTCAAACAGGGGCATTTGCCCTCATTGACAGCTTAGTGCGTCACGGAGTAAAGCATATTTTCGGCTATCCCGGTGGCGCGATCCTGCCCATATATGATGAGGTATATCGGGCGGAATCTCGGGGAGACATTCAGCATATTCTCGTCCGTCACGAACAAGGAGCAGTTCATGCAGCAGACGGCTATACCCGCGCCACGGGTAAAGTAGGGGTGTGTTTCGCAACTTCTGGTCCCGGTGCTACGAATCTGGTAACAGGCATCGCTACGGCTCACATGGATTCTATTGCTATGGTAGTGGTAACAGGGCAGGTGCCTCTAGGGGTCATCGGTACCGATGCTTTCCAAGAAACGGATATCTTCGGTATTACCCTGCCTATTGTGAAACATTCCTACGTGGTAAGGGATGGCAAGGATATGGCCCGCATCGTTGCCGAAGCCTTCCATATTGCCAGTACAGGTCGTCCTGGACCGGTTTTAATAGATGTGCCCAAGGATGTGGCCTTAAAAGAAGTGGACTATGTACCGGTGGAACCCGGTGCGGTGAAATTAACAGGCTATAAACCTATCCTCAAGGGTGATATCAGTAAAATCGATGCTGCTTTGCGCCTCATGGAGGTGGCGAAACAACCTCTCCTCTACGTGGGGGGTGGGGCAATTTCTGCTAATGCTCATCTTCAAGTAAAGGAACTGGCAGAACGGTTTCAAATCCCTGTAACCACTACTCTCATGGGGTTAGGTGCCTTTGACGAAAACCATCCTCTCTCCCTGTCTATGTTGGGAATGCATGGCACCGCTTATGCTAACTTCGCCGTCAGCCAGTGTGATTTGCTCATTGCTGTGGGTGCTCGATTTGATGACCGAGTAACAGGTAAGTTAGATGAATTTGCCTCCCGTGCTCAGGTAATTCACATCGACATCGATCCCGCAGAAGTGGGGAAAAACCGCGCCCCGGAGGTGGGTATTGTAGGGGACGTAAGGCAGGTATTAGAGCAGATGCTGTCCCGGGCGCGAGAATTAGGGTTTCCTACTGATGTTAAACGGACAGCTAAGTGGTGGTCCCGCATTGATGGCTGGCGCAAAGATTATCCTTTAATGGTACCGAACCATAAGGATAATTTGTTTCCCCAAGAAGTTATTGTAGAGATAGGGCGTCAAGCTCCTCATGCTTATTATACTACCGATGTGGGTCAACACCAAATGTGGGCGGCTCAGTTCCTGAAAAATGGTCCC
>JACONB010000369.1 GCA_014323965.1 Prochloron sp. SP5CPC1
TGGGGCAGGAATACCCAATCGTAAGGCTGGGAAGCCCGCGCTGTACCCGTAGGGTCAGCGTCGGGAGGATGTCACGTTCTAGGTATTTTGGTATCGTAGTATCGTAGGTTGGGTAGAGCGCAAGCGAAACCCCCGCCATTAATCAATGCCGGGGGCAAGACTTCCTCATAGCCCCCATCTGTAGAGTGGGTAGTACCCAGCTTACGCCACAGATAGAGTGTGAATGAGCAATTTGGGTAAGTCCAAATGGGTTGGGGCTGTTGGGTTTCGTTCCTCAACCCAACCTACATTTGCTATCTTGCGGGTCAGGAAAAGAGCAGTTAATATCATTTCTCTTCCCTGAACCCCAAACTCTGAACCCTGAACCCTCTCTTAGCGCTATGGTACAATAGTCAAATTACAGATTCCCTCACAGAATTTTCTGTTAGTCTAAAATTAAGTCGATAGTTTTTGGTTGAATTTTCCCACCAATCTCGATTTTAACAAGATGAGGGAAATGAGGATTGTATCTCGTAACGGTTGCTTTTATGTGGAGTGGGTTTATCAGTTAGAAACCGAACATATCCAACTCGATCAAGATAAGGTTTTGGGTATTGATCACGGCTTAAATAACTGGTTAACTTGTGTCAGTAACGTGGAGACGGGGTTTATTGTTGATGGAAAACGCCTAAAATCTCTAAACCAATGGTATAACAAACAAATTGCCAAGATTAAAGAGGGGAAACCCTAAGGATTCCAGTCGTAAAAATCTCTCTCGAATCACGGAAAAGCGTAACCGTCAAATGCGAGATGCAGTCAACAAAGCAGGAAGACTAGTTATAAATCATTGCTTGAAAAACGGTATTGGGAGAGTGGTTTTTGGGTGGAATAAAAAGCAGAAAGAGCGTCTCAATATCGGTGCAGTAAATAATCAACAGTTCGCACAAATCCCCACAGCCCGACTAAAGGAACGCATCAAGCAATTGTGTGAACTATACGGGGTAGAATTTGTTGAAACCGAAGAATCGTACACTTCCCAAGCGTCTACTTCGGGGTTTGTATCGCATTAAAAGCGGTTTATTGGTGAATGCAGATAGCAATGCTTGCGCCAATATTCTCAGAAAAGTAAGCACCAAGTGGAGTGTCAACAAGTAAACGAGAATATCCACGTCACCCCATGTTTTTATGTTATCTTAAGTTTTAAACTTAAAAAGTTTATTATGCAAAAATACTTCAAACTGCTTTTAAATTCTAGCTCAAAACCTCCAAAAAATGCCCGTACAGCTGACCCAGATAGCTATATAATGGGGAATTGTGACTAAATAAGGGGAAAGAGCAATGAATGCAGAAGCGATTATTCGCTCCATCGAAGCAGAACACCTAAAAAATGACTTGCCGCAAATCTACGTTGGCGATACAGTGCGGGTAGGGGTTAAAATTAAAGAAGGGAACAAAGAAAGAGTACAACCCTATGAAGGAACAGTGATCGCCATGAGAAACGGCGGGATAAATGAAACAATTACCGTGCGGAAGATATTCCAGGGTGTTGGGGTAGAAAGAGTATTTTTGCTCCACTCCCCCATTCTAGATAAGATAAAGGTGGTTCGTCGTGGTAAAGTAAGAAGAGCGAAGCTTTATTACCTGCGCGATCGCGTCGGCAAAGCTACTCGGATCTTGCAAAGGTTCGATCGCCCTATTTAATCCAGACTCCGGCAGCGCAAGGAAAAAATCAAACTTGCGCTATAATCTAAACTAAGATAGAATAAAAGTGAAGTGCGCTCTTAGTTCAGTTGGTAGAACGCTGGTCTCCAAAACCAGTTGTCAGGGGTTCGAGTCCTCTAGAGCGCGTAGGCCTTTTTTCCTGGGAAAACTGGAAAAATTGTGTTATAATAGAGAACAGACTAGGGAGAGGGGACTGAAGGTGGCAAAAAAAGAAAGTACCGAGACCAAAAAGAAAACCAATGATTTTAACCTAGCTAAATTTGTCGGTGAAACAAAAGAAGAACTGAATAAAGTAGTTTGGCCTTCTCGCCAGCAGTTATTCAGCGAGTCAGCCGCTGTCATTTTAATGGTAATTTTGGT
>JACONB010000370.1 GCA_014323965.1 Prochloron sp. SP5CPC1
TCTGAACAGTCATTTCGCTGACTGCATTAAGAGAGAAGCTCCCGTTCCCAAACCGATTAAATTAGGTAACCACGCAGCCATAAAGGGAGTCAACACTCCAGAAACACCCAGAGAGGAGCTAATAAATCCCAGTAAATAGGAAAAGAAAACCACCAATACGCAGATACCGAAACTGGTTGCTTTGCCTGTATTTTGCGGTCTGACACCTAAAGCAGCACCCACTAAGCCAAAGACGAGACAGACAAAGGGGAGAGCTAATTTCTCTTGAATCCGAACTTTGAGTTTACGAATTTTCTTTTCATTACCGCTCAACCGCAGATTTTCTAAGCATTTCCTCGCCTGGAAAATGTTCATCTCACCATAGTCGTTACATTTTTTCGCAACATCTAAAGATGCTTTAGGTAGTGCTAGTTGTTTGTGTTGAAAGCGAAGAATGTTACGATAGGAGCCGTCCGGGGCAATGAGATAAATGGTACCATTGAAAAAATCCCAAAGCCTATCTTCTACGTTCCACACTGCCGATTGGGAGGTAATAATCTGGTCCACCCCATCAGTAGAACGGTCCAAAATGGTCAAACCCTTCAGCTCTTCCCCATTGTACTCTTCAGCGTAAAACAACCGACTCATGACTTTGTCTTTATTATATTCCGGATAAATGATATTTCTTTCTTTGAAAGGGAGTTGGTTTTTACCTAAGGCTTGTTTTAAAGTTAGAGATGCTTGATAATTGGCAGCAGGGGCGACAAAATCGTTAAATAAAAAAGTTAATCCGGTAACGAAAATACAGAAAATAAACCCAGGAAGAACGATTCGGTAGATGCTAACACCAATACTTTGCAAAGCAATTGTTTCACTGTCGTTAGCTAGACGACTGTATGCCATTAAACAGGCTAAAAGTACAGACATGGGAAATGCCAAGACGAGAAAATCTGGCATTTTCAAAATTAACACTTTGATGGCAACGTCCACCAACAGACCGGATTCCGTTATTTTGCGCACTAAGTCAAAGAGAGTACCGATCGCTACCCCCAAAGAGGTAAATAAACCTAACCCGAATAAAAAAGGCATTAAAAGTTCTAGAGCAATGTACCGATCCATGACCGATAAGCAAGGAATTCTTAACCCGATTATTGGCAATTTAGCTATTTTCATTCCAGACAGTTGACTTGGATTAAAATTAAACTTTAAATCCTTCGCCGAGGTAATATTTTCGCACTAAAGAGTTATTATAAAGTTCTTCACTGTTACCGTCTGCGAGAATTTCTCCATCTCTCATAATATAGGCCCGATCCGTAATAGCCAGGGTTTCTCGCACGTTATGATCCGTAATGAGAATACCCATCTGGCGATCCCGCAGACCTGATATAATGGTTTGAATTTCCTCCACTGCAATAGGATCTACTCCAGCAAAGGGTTCATCTAACAGTAAAAATTGCGGTCCGGACACTCCTACAGCTAGAGCCCGCGCTAACTCCGTGCGGCGCCTTTCTCCACCAGAGATTACCGAACCCTTGGTACGAGCAACTTTTTCCAGGCGAAACTCCTGGAGCAATGTATTTAAACGGGTCCGCCAATTCCTAGCTGGCATTCCGGTTTGCTCTAAGACAAGCTGGATATTTTCCGACACAGTCAGATTGCGAAAAATGCTAGCCTGCTGGGTTAGATAGCCAATACCCAAGTTAGCCCGTTTATCCAGAGATAAGGCAGTTACGTCTTTATTATCCAGCCACACTTTACCAAGACTTGGTTTGATTAAACCGGTAGCCATATAAAACGTTGTGGTCTTTCCCGCTCCATTGGGACCGAGCAAACCCACAATTTCTCCCCGGGAAACTCTGATATTTGCCCCCTTGACCACCAATCGCTTACCATAGTATTTCTGGACGTTTTCTAAGGTCAGCACCCCGCTCTAAAGCTCCGTGGCTCTCGTGCCTCTAATTTTTAGGTAGCTGACCAGCCTAAGCCCTATGAAGGCTACGTTATCGACAAGAGTTAAAGACCTACCTTGGGGTGCGTAGCCAGCTCCAAGCTCTAGA
>JACONB010000371.1 GCA_014323965.1 Prochloron sp. SP5CPC1
GAACCCGTCACCCTAAAGATACCACCGGAACTAGAGTTGACGGCGGATAAATTCTTTGCTTTATGTCAGCTCAACCGGGATTATCCCATGGAACGAACCTCTTTTGGAGAAATAATTATCATGTCACCCACAGGTTCCGAAACAGGTAATCGGAATTTTGATTTAATCGGACAATTAGCAATTTGGGTAAGAAAAGATGGGACAGGAATAGGTTTCGACTCTTCTACTGGTTTTACTCTCCCCAACGGTGCAGTTAGATCCTCAGACGCCGCTTGGATGAAACTAGAGAAATGGAACTCCATCACCGAATCAGAAAAAGTCAAATTTGCTCCTCTATGTCCTGATTTTGTCGTCGAGTTACTTTCTCCTAGTGATAATCTCAGGTTAGCACAAGATAAACTAGAAGAATACATCCAAAATGGGGTATCATTAGGGTGGTTAATCCATCGCCAAAATCGCCGGGTTTACATTTATCGTCCCGGAGTAGAAATAGAATGGTTAGAGAATCCATCCATCATCAACGGAGAACCACTGTTACCAGGCTTTGTTTTAGATTTAACCACCATTTGGTAACCATTAAACTCTCTCTTATCTTTCTCTGTGTCCTCTGCGTCTCTGCGGTTTAATCAAAAATGAAAAAAGAAAAAATTCCCTTCTGGAGAGACGGAAAAGTTATAGCTATAGCAGGACAAGTTTTGGTAGTGTTAATGCTCCTAATTATCCTGGGGGTGCTAGGGAATAACCTAGTTCGTAACTACCAACAACTAAATATAAAATTTGGCTTTGAATTTCTGAGCCGTCCTGCTTCCTTTGATATTGGGAATGCTCCCATTTCCTTCAGTTCCACCGACTCCTTCATGAAAGCCTTGCTAGTGGGGTTGCTAAACACCGGACGGGTAACAATCTTTGGTATTATTCTCGCAACAGGTCTAGGTATTACGGTAGGTATTGCCAGATTAGCAGATAATTGGTTAGTGCGATTCCTAGCCACAGTTTATGTGGAAACATTCCGCAACACACCCCTACTGTTACAACTCTTCTGCTGGTATTTTGCCTTCTTCCTCCAACTCCCCTCTATTGAGAATCCAGTAATTATACCGGGGCCAATTTTTCTCACCAATAGGGGTTTGGATATACCTTGGCCCGCAGGAACCACACAAACCTGGTTAGCTTTAGCATGGGTGGTTTTGAGCGTCATTTTTGTTGTCATTCTCTGGGGAAGACGAATGAAAGTAATAGTGGAAAAATCAGAGTCAGGACAGCTCTTCCAAGGGATTATAATTGCCTTAGCACTCACTATTATTATTGCTTTAGTCTTCGGATTAGATTGGAGAGTACCCCAACTAAAGGAGGAAGTGATTCAGGGAGGAATAAACCTTTCCACTGAATTTGCCACCTTGCTCGTGGGGCTAACTGTTTATACTGCTGCTTTTATTGCCGAAGTTGTGCGAGCAGGAATTCAATCGGTAAATAAAGGACAGTGGGAAGCAGGGAGAGCATTAGGACTAAACTATAGTAATCTAATGCAATTAATCATCTTTCCCCAAGCATTGCGAGTGATGATTCCTCCCCTCACCAGTGAATTTCTGAACTTAACGAAAAATTCTAGTTTGGCGATCGCCACTGGTTATAGCGATGTCTACGCAGTCTCCCAAACTACGTTAACCCAAACAGGAAAGGACATAGAAATGGTATTATTAGTGATGACCACCTATTTAACAATCAACATGATTACTTCCTTCACTATGAACTGGCTAAACCGCTCAGTACAAATAAAAGAATGATGAAAAAAATCCAACAAAACTTATTCAATACTTGGTACAACAGTCTGCTCACCCTGATCAGTCTTTGGTTGATTTACTGGATCAGCTCTAGCTTAATTTCCTGGGGGTTTACCCAAGCAGAATGGGGAGTTCTCCAAGCAAATCTGCGACTCTTCTTTCTAGGTAGATACCCAGTTGACCTCCTGTGGCGTCCCTGGACTATACTAGGGATTATAATGGGGTTAGGAACTCTATCCTGGAGAAGTTGGCTCCTGACAGGGGGATTATTCTTAGAGACAGTGAAACTGGACGACCTGGGTGGACTGGTGCTGACTCTATTAACAGCCCTGGTGAGTATTGTCCTCTCCTTTCCTTTTGGTGTCTTGTTAGCATTAGGAAGACAGAGTAACCTACCTGTAATTCGCTGGTTATCTATAGGGTATATTGAACTAATCCGAGGTTTACCCCTCATTGGTATTCTCTTTATGGCTCAAGTCATGGTTCCCTTAGTGCTACCCCCTGATATTAGACCGGATCGAGTGGTACGAGCTATTTGTGGATTGACCATGTTTAGTGCTGCTTATCTGGCTGAAAACGTGCGGGGTGGTTTGCAGTCTATTCCCAAAGGGCAAACTGAAGCAGCTAAAGCTTTGGGTTTGAGTACTCCTTTAGTATTAGCACTGATTATTCTTCCCCAAGCCCTTAAAGCGGTGATTCCCACTATTGTGGGACAATTCATTAGTTTGTTTAAAGATACCTCCCTTTTAGCTATTGTGGGGTTGGTGGAATTATTAGGTATATCCCAATCCATTCTCGCTAATCCTAAATTTCTAGGACGCTACGGTGAGGTTTATCTCTTTATTGCTCTAATTTACTGGATTTTTTGTTATTCTATGTCTTTAGCGAGTCAAAAATTTGAACAAAAATTATAGCGGGAAGATAACTGTTACCAAACTTGAGGTCGAAAATTTTGGTCATTGACAATTTCCACCACCTCTCCTGACTGCCGGATAACGAATAACCCCTGACGATAAGCGTAGCGATCAACTCCTTCATCAATTTCAATTCCTGCAACAGCACCATTTAGTGAAAGATCAGCGTAATGAGGAAATGCTTCTTTAAAACGAGCTAACTTTTCTAAAAAATAGTCCACATCATCTTTAGATAAATTAGATTTAACTTCTATTGCAACTGCTACATCCCCATCAATAGCTAGTATATCAATTTCCATCGCTATACCAGAACGTTTTGTTTTCACCCGACGGTGAGTTTCTGTTACTGCGATACCTCGTGCTT
>JACONB010000372.1 GCA_014323965.1 Prochloron sp. SP5CPC1
ATAAAACCGAGTTCATATAATTTTCAGCCCACTCAGAACCGAATGCTTTTTCTAAGACTCTCCTGGTTTTATCGTTCCGCTGTTGTTGACTGCAATAATAGCGCTGTCCTGCAAGATATGCAGCTTGTTCTTCCACCGATAAAGGCTGAACCTGAACAGCTTGATTACAGTGAATGTGGAGAAATTCCTCCACTCTTTCCAGAAAAGCCATCTCTTCTGCTGGACTATCCGGGCGAATAAAGAGGCAAAACTCTGAGAATATATCCCCCCATTGGGGCAAAGGACGAGGTTGAGAGAATGCCTTGCTAGAACCAATAGCAAGAGCATTTCGATAGGATTCTGGGAGAGTACGTTGGGGATTAGTGGGAGAAAGATCGGCGATCGCCGCACTTATTCGGGTTTTTCCCCCCACTAAATCGCAACCAAACATAGGGAGGGGATATTCAGGTCGAGGAAACATGACGCAGTGCAAAATATCCAGATTTTGCCCCACCTTAGCTAATTCTAAGTGCATTTTGCGAAACTGGGGCGTTTGGTAGCAGCGGTTTTCAATGGTCAGTTTTTCCCCCTCCAGTCTTCCTTCCACATAACCCAACCCCTCTGGTAAATCATAGGGTTCCAGGTGGAGATATTTTGCCCAACAGGACTCGATACCCTGGGCTAGTTGACCGATTAAAGGGTGTAGTTCTTCGCGCAAAGAGTTATAAACAGAGGTTTTTAACATTCAAAGGCATTCAGTGTCCTCACATCTATGTTAGAATGAGTGGACATTTTAGGGAAGTAGTCTCTATGTTAGGTTTGGGCTGGGCTGAAGTCATAGTCATCGGTATTGTAGCACTGCTGTTCTTTGGTCCAAAGAAGATACCACAAATTGGCAGTACACTCGGTAAAACCTTGCGGGGTTTTAAGGAGGAAGTTCGTGGACAGTCATCTGAAGATGAAGAAGTCTAAAATGAACCCAGACGGGAAATTGGCCAAAAGCGGCAAACAGCACGACCAATCACGTTTTTCTGCGGTAAGTAGCCCCAAATGTGGGAGTCATTGCTGTTGTTGCGGTTGTCTCCCATGACAAAGAGGAAGTCGGGGGGTACTTGTACTGATTCTAATTCATATCTGGGAGCAGCCGCAATGTACTTTTCCTCTAAGGGTTGGTTGTCTATGTAAACAATACCGTCGTGAACCGCTACCGTTTGACCCGGTGTACCAATGACTCGTTTAATAAAGGCTTGGTCTTTTCCATATCCTAGCATTTGCAGTTGGGGGGGTGGTTGAAAAACCACAATGTCTCCCCTCTGGGGTGGGTGTAAATGGTAAGATACTTTTTCCACTACCAGGCGATCGCCTGTTGCTAAGGTGGGTACCATAGAATCAGAAGGAATGTAGCGGGGTTCGGCGACGAAGACTCGAATCAGAAACGCCCATAATAAGGCAACGAGAATAATTTGACCATTTTCCTTGATTTGCTTCCAGAATGGGGTTTTAGTTGGTTCCGGTTGTTTTGTTACTTCTATTTCTTTTGCTTCTGTTTCCATAATAAATGAGATTGGGATTTTTCTCAAATGGCGAGGGCGCACAACCCCGACAGTAGGCCTTAGGCCCTACACAAGCTTGTACAAATGATTTAGGTTCACTATATATTCTAGTTTATACCACAATCTAAAATTTAAACAACTATACCAAACCTAAATGATTTGCTACCCCCGCTGCTGCACGGCAATTTTTTGGGGGGGGGATCTAGCGTTAGAACTTGTACAAATGATTTAGACGCGCTATATAGGATTACGAGAATATGCTTACCGCAAAAACATCAAAATCTGGGATTTAGCCACGGGTAAACTCAAATCTACCCTCACTCATAGTGTTTGGTCAGTAGAGATAGGACTATTGTCAGTGAGGGTGGATATTACGACAATACCATCAAAATCTGGGAAGCGAAGTGGTGCTTATTATAGCAGTTCGCTCCTCAAGTATTTACGAATTGTGGGGCAGCCCCAATGATTTGAACCCTCTGCTCGATCCCTC
>JACONB010000373.1 GCA_014323965.1 Prochloron sp. SP5CPC1
CTTTTCCGTATGTTATCGTGAGTTCCTTGGTTAGGGTTGGATAACTTAGAACGTACATATCATCGTCACTACCCGTTAGGGTGTGCGGTATTGCCCATCTCAGGGACATAGCCATCTGTGTTTCGGATATAGAATCGGTTCTCGGTCGCTGCGGGCAATTGTTTCGGCTATTACTAGTTTTCGTTTCGTTCCCACATCCTATCCGTAGTTCTCGTTAGGGCTTGCTATTACCCCCTCCTGGTTACCAAACCCAGGTGATTACCTACGTTTTTCTTCGTTCCAAATCCAGGATTGTTTTGTAGGGGCACCGCCTTGCCGTGCCCCTACGAGGACTACTAATCTGCTAGCGTTCAAGTTCCTACCCTGGAGTGCTCCGCCAGCTCTGGGCTGCTAGAACCCGGCGATGAAAATACCCGTAATGGAGTGATGAAGAAGATTGCTAAAAAGGTATGCACCCAACTGAGAGGAATAATTGCTCAGCTGCAAGCGATCGCCCGTTTCTTTGGTATAGGATAGGGATGATGTTCTAGATTTAACTATCTTTCAAAATTTATATAATTTATGTATGAATAAAATTATTATTCAAATTCCCTGCTATAATGAAGAAACCACACTGGGAATGACCCTTGAAGAGCTGCCTAAAGCTTTATTAGGTGTGGATGTGGTAGAGTTGCTGGTCATAGATGATGGCAGCATTGACCGCACGGTTGACGTTGCTCGATCTTATGGTGTTGATCATCTTATTCATTTTAGCAACAACCAGGGACTTGCAAAAGCCTTTATGGCTGGTCTAGAAGCCTCTGTCAAGGCCGGAGCTGATATTATTGTTAACACTGATGCAGATAATCAGTATTGTGCCGCTGACATCCCCAAGCTAATTAAACCGATTCTAAAAGGCGAGGCAGATATGGTTGTAGGTGCCCGCCCGATTAGAGATATTCAGCACTTTTCCCCTCTGAAAAAAAGTTTGCAGGCTCTTGGTAGTTGGGCAGTGCGGATTGCCAGTAATACCCGAATTCCAGATGCCCCCAGTGGCTTTCGAGCATTCAGTCGAGAAGCCGCATTAAAGTTGAATGTTTTTAACGAATATACCTACACCCTAGAGACGATTATTCAAGCCGGTCAGCGGGGCATGGTGGTAACCTCGGTGTCGGTACGGACTCTGAGATTCTTTTTAATCTTGGGAAGTGCACCTTTCAGCCTAGGATTTCTATTGGGAATCCGGTGGCTCATTCTTTACCTTGAAGGCACACCTAAATCCCACGTTCCCAGCTTAATCCTGAGCGCTATTCTCATGTTAATGGGCTTTCAACTTTGGATTCTAGGTTTGGTAGCAGATTTATTAGCTGTAAACCGTAAAATCTTAGAAGAAAACCAATTACATTTTCGTCGTCTTACTTGGAGGAAGCCAAACCAGAATTACCATGAGCCGTAATCTCCTAGCCCAGGTTGCCTTAGCAGAAATACCTAAAATTCTGACCCTCATGGATCGGAATCCCCACAGCTCAACCTATGGTTGCTGCGATCGTAATTTTTGGCAATATAAGATTATTGATTTCCCCAGTGGAATGGCACAGGAATTTGCCTTGCCCCTATCCTTGGTTTATAGCTTAAACCTGCCCAATAATCCTTTTTACCAGCAACCTAACCTTCGAGCCTGGATTAAAGCAAGTCTTACTTTTGCAGCACAAAATTCCCATCCTGATGGATCCTGTGACGATTATTTTCCCTTTGAGCGTGCCAGCGGGGCAGCCGCATTTTCTCTCTTTGCCTGCATTAAAAGTTATAGACTCTTGAAACTAAATGATGATGGGATATTACAGTTTTTTGAAAAAAGAGCTGACTGGCTAGCGAAACATCGTGAAAGCGGACGATTAGCCAATCATGAGGCTTTAATTGTGCTCTGCCTTCAACTGCTCAGAGATTTACTCAAAACATCCAAATGGGATCGAGTGAGAGCAAGACGTCTAGAGCGACTCTTAAGTTGGCAAAGTTCTGAAGGTTGGTTTCAAGAATATGGTGGTTTTGATCCTGGTTATCACACCCTCACCATTTCCTGTCTCGCTCTTCTCCAGGATCTTCAACCCAATGATACAGTCAAAAAGGTTTTGCTCAAAGCTGTTCAATTAGCTAGTGAATTTATCCATCCTGATGGTTCCTACGGTGGAGAATATGGCAGTCGTAATACCTACAACTTTTTCCCCCATGGATTTGAACTGGTGGGAAAGTGGTATCCTAATGCCCTCAGCATTAATGATACCTTTTTAAAAGGTATAGCTATGGGTAAGCTACCTTGCTATGCAGATGACCATATTGTGGGACATCACGTCTGGAACTATCTGCTAGCTTGGAAAGATTTTGTTCCTCATCGCCCACCTCATAAACCTAGACCCACGGGACGAATCTGGTTACAACAGGCTGGCATTTTAATCGATCGTCGGCAAGATGTAGAGCTATACCTTGCTCTGAACAAAGGAGGGGTTTTCAAGCTCTTTCGCCACAGTCAACTCCTAGCCTCAGATACTCAGATTTCTGTCCAAGTGAACCAGGGAAAACGCCTGCAAAATGCTGTTGGACATCTTATAGGAAATTATGATATCTCCCTCACCGAAAATACCATCTATATTAGGGGAAATTTAGGTTGGTCAAAACAGACACAAATGACTCCCTTAAAGCTAATTACTTTAAGGATTGTGACCATGAGCATCGGTCGATTTTTTCCCAATTTGATTCGCAGTATTTTACAAAAAATACTGATTACAGGCAACCAGAAGGCACCCTTTGAGTTTGCACGGCAAATGGACTGGCAAAATGGGCAATGGCAGATTACAGATCAGCTCAAAGCAAAATCTTGGAAATCTGTCCATTCTGTGGGTATAGGCAGTCATCAAACCTCAATTTACGTCGTTATGAGTCGAGTCTTTCAAGAGGGACAATTACAACCCTGGTTAGATTTAACCCATCGGGTCAAGACCTTGGGTGAAGGGCAAGCTTTAATCGTAACACGTTCCCTGTAAGAAGGGTACCCCTTGTGCAAAAATTTGGTAAATATCTATGAAA
>JACONB010000374.1 GCA_014323965.1 Prochloron sp. SP5CPC1
ACTTTCCTCGACAAAGAACTACAGAAAATAGTGCGGGATGCTCAATTAGGGCGGAGATATGTAGATAAACTAGTGAAAGTATGGCTCAAAAACGGTGACGAGCAATGGGTATTAATCCATTTAGAAGTGCAGGGCGACCCAGAACCAAACTTTGAAGGGCGTATTTACGAATACCACTCTCGTCTCTTCCTGAGTTATAATTGTCCTATCGCTACCTTCGTAATTTTAGGAGATGAACGCCCAACATGGAAACCGCAAGAATACAGAAACGAGATATGGGGTTGTAAAATAAGCTTCCAATTCCCCATTGTGAAACTACTGGACTATAATGAAAGGTGGGAGGAACTGGAAAACAGCACCAATCCCTTTGCTACAGTAGTAATGGCTCATTTAAAAGCCAAACAAACCCGTAAAAACGTTTCACAGCGCCGACAGTGGAAGCTGTTTATCACCAAAAGACTGTACGAAAAAGGTTACCAAAGACAAGATATCATCAACCTATTTCATTTTATCGACTGGGTGATGAGATTACCGGAAGACTTAGAGGAGTCTTTTTTAGAAGATATTGATGAATACGAGGAGGATCAAAGAATGCCTTATATAAACAGCGCTGAACGTCGTGGTATACGGAAAGGACTTGAGCAAGGACGACAAGAAGGACGGGAGGAAGGACGACAGGAAGGACTACAGAAAGGACTACAGAAAGGACTGCTAGTAGGAGCAATTGAATTAGGTTTAGAACTGAAATTTGGTCCTGAAGGTTTAGAATTGTTGCCCGAAATTTACCCCATTCGCGACTTAGAGGTATTGTCAGCCATTAAGGAAGGAATTAAAAAGGCACAAAATATCGCAGAATTGCGCTCATACTATCAATGAACATGGTGCGCTATATAATTAAGTCGAAAATGGGCTGACCCGTTAAACAGCACCAGTGACAGGTAAATAAGTCAGGTTGCTGAACGCCGATACTGGCGATGGCTGGTGCTGCGGGAAAAGGCCAAAGTCGGTCAAAGAGAACTTCATCTCCCCGTAAGCTAAATTGCAACAAATAAACTGCTGGGGGTGCAGATAAAGAAGTCAGTAACTCGTAGGCTAAATGATAAATGGTTTGACGCTGGTTATCAGGGAAATCTACTGGTTGCTTATAAGAATTAGCAATTTCCCCTTCACCAATAACCTCTCCATAAAGTGGTCCCTTTAAAGTCAGTACCACTGGTAACCAAAGGTTTCCCCCATTGCAACTTAAACCAAAATTTGTCTGAACCCAGGCACGTAGTGCTTGAATATCCTGACAAGCTTGATAGAAAGGGTGAGAGGGAAACTCTAATTCATTTGGTAACTGCTTAGACATAAAAAGAAAAATAAAATATTGTTTCACGCAGAGACACAGAGACACAGAGAGATGGGGAAACTTTTTGGCAACAGTCAAAGAGTTTCAATCTGGTCATTTCCTTGTCCGATCGAGTCGGTTTGAACTGCCAAAAGGTAACTTAATCGGTGTAATTCTGCCTTTTGTTCTCTGTTTTCTCTTTGCAATTGTTCCACCTTCTCTTGCACTGCTCCCAAGCGTTGGGCAAATTTCTGCTGATAAGTATGGGGCAATTCCTCCAGGAGTTGTTCTAACATTCGACTGTGTTCCGTCAAGTCTTTTGCTGACTGCTCTAACTCCTCAATAACCCTATCCTTTTCTGCGATCCGTTCGGCATAGAGTTGGACCTGTTTTTCTAACTGTTGCAATTGGGAGCGCAAGAGATGCATTTCCCTAGCTCGGTTCTGGTAAACTTCTGGGGGGAGTACATTCACGTTTCCCTCAACCAGCCGCAAAACTTCACCAGATAGTTCACCAGCTGGTCTTTTAATTGTAACTCTTCTAGCAGACGAGAGTTTTCTGCTTGCAGGGTTCTGAGCTGCTTAGTGCGAGTCGGGTTCACCTTTGCTCTT
>JACONB010000375.1 GCA_014323965.1 Prochloron sp. SP5CPC1
TTCAGCTCATTTCTGTGCTTAGATTTAACGGGTGCTGCTTACCCAAGCTCCAGCTTATATTTGGCTTACGCCGCGATTTCACTGGAAACGAATCGCCCTTCTTCAACTCCTGAACCCTTATAGTTACCGTGAATAACAATCCAAGACCAAGGATTGATATTCTGGCCATTCACAGTGACCTGGCGATTACCATTGCTCAGATATCCATCGAATCCTTGTCCTTGATTTTCATAGCGGATGATTTCATCGATGACAGTATATTCATGAGAAGCTAAAATTTCCGATGCAGCATGAAACCCCATAGATTTGACCAATTCCCAGGCATTTCCGGGAACTCCTTGATAGCCTTGAATAGTTTTTTCCAGGATCGGGGTAAGATACTGAGGGGTTTGAGATAATTTGTTTTTTTGCTCCTCACTGAGAGAAGCAAAATCCCCAATAGCTTTTAGGGTTGCCACAGCTAGAGTTCGATGGGGAGTATCTTTATAGTGACAGTCGGAATGTTCATCTACAGTAGCCGCAAAAATGTTGGCGGCAATGTCCATTCGACGATCTGCTTCCTCAAGATCCGGACAAGATGGATCGACAAATACATTATGAGATAAGCCAATAGAACTTGCCAGCCTGGCAACCAGTGATCCAGCAAATGAATTGAAGAAAGCATATCTTTGCATGAAAAGATATAGTCTTTGAGGATTTTGACTGGCTATTTGGCAACAATCTTTGACTAAGCTATCTATTTCCCAAAAGTTGAATATTTCGTCAAGACTCGCCGTATTGATTGACGAACCACTATTTCGTGTCATCAGTGAAACCCTCATCAGTATTTTATCCTAAACTTGGCTAACTTGTTTGACCTTGACTCAAGGTTATCATGATAAGACTTGACTTGCTCAAAAAGTTTTGTATACTTTTATTACAAAGCACTATAAATTCATGATAATAGTTTGAACTAATTTTAGTGTTATTTTTGTTACAATATAGCAGTACAATTACAGATTAATATGCATATGCCCCCCAAGTCCCACTATATGGGGGTAAACAGACCACCCCACACCCGCCCGTAGCGCTATAAGAGGTTATGCCACCAAATGTTAGTAAAATACGCATACCTAAGCATTTTCCCGTTTTAAGCTCGGAGCAAAAAAAAATTGGATCCAATATTTTTTATAAAAAACATGAGCTTCTATAAGATAAAATTTTTGCTTCTGAGTATTTTTTTGATGTCCATGGCTGGACTTGCTGATGCGAAAGGATTTCTTCACGCATCAAAAGTTTGGCAAAACGGCGATTTTATCCTCAGGGAAGTCCTTAACACTGCTGGATCATTTGTCTGTTCTGTTTCCATTTACATTTTCACCCTGAGATACCTGGAGAAAGCAGGGATTGTAGCCACGGAATTGCAGGTCATTTTTTGGTTCACCATGACAGTGGTTAGCGTAAGTTTAATGAGTGGTAGGTTTTTCCAATGGCAGCCCCTGGAGCAAATAGTGGCTCTGCTGGTTGTCATTGGTATTGGCTTCCTAATGGTGAGGACTTAAAATTAGACTCGGTCGCCATGGTGAATGATAAGTATTACTTATACTTTCCATGAGTAAATTTTTCTGGATATCCCTTGACAAAGAAAAAAAAACCCTTTATAGTGGAAATATAAATCAGCACCTTGATAATTCAATAGCAATCATAGGAACATGACAACTACCCTACAACAGCGCGAGAGCGCATCCGTATGGGAGCAGTTCTGCAATTGGATCACCAGCACCGACAACCGTCTCTATGTAGGTTGGTTCGGCGTTCTGATGATTCCCTGCCTGCTCACTGCAACCACCTGCTTCATCATCGCTTTCATCGCTGCTCCTCCTGTGGACATCGATGGTATCCGCGAGCCTGTAGCCGGTTCCTTGCTCTACGGCAACAACATC
>JACONB010000376.1 GCA_014323965.1 Prochloron sp. SP5CPC1
TGCACCGGGAAATAGAAGCCGAATTACGATTACGAGGAGAACCTCTGCGCTGGGCAATTACTAGTATAGACAAGGACAAGCAAAAAGCTTATGTGGAGGCGATCGTTACCAGTGACCAATTGAAAATCAAAGAAAAAAAATAAATGGTAGTCCTGGAATCAACCAGCTCGACTGCGCTCAACCCCCGCCATCAATGATGCCGGGGGTTTTCTTACTGCGGCTTTCATGGACCCTCGCAAAGTGCGGAGTTTCCAACGAAGGGAGTTATTCATGAGATTTAGTCAGCCAAACCCTTACCCTAAAAGCCACCTATCCAGCTTTATGGCAACGGGACTCTGTTTTAACAGAGGGACAATTGGAGTGATTGTTAAGTTTTGTATCATTTTCTTGTTTATCCAGAGAGAAGCTGTTTAATTTGAAATCAAAGCAACTGATAAATAGGTCTGATGATGCCTAATTTCTTGATCCGTGGTTTAGCAATTTGTCTGACAATGCTGCTGGCGCTACAGTCATGCCTGATGAAAAGGATTCCAGTGATTTTACTGGTCATGTGCCTGTTTTTTTCCGCACCTTTAGCTGCTAGCGCGGAGCCTATCATCCTACATCAATGGGGTGAAAATGATCGTCTTGGGACGATTGGAGAGCTCTTTGTGTACGATAACCCATACAGTGGTAAGATAGACTACTTTCGGTTAAAAGCTTTAGGTTCAGATGGACGTTATTGGTATTTTCCAACTGATGAGACTGATAATCAGTACTGGGAATACTTACCCCAAAGGCCAGCAGCGGCAGCAACGTCTCCCGAGGAAATTCCTCATACATCGCCTTCACCTCCACCTAAAACTCCTGTTGCAGGCAGTTGTGTTGGTTGTCCTGGTGCTCAAAATATTGGGTATTCAATTCCTGAACAACCTATTTCTGGATTTGATGCCCTCAAGTTTACGATGACACCCATGACCGATAAACCGAAGCCAAATAATAAACCGCCCCTATCTTACTATTGGGCTTATCAAGACAACTTTGTAGGATCGGGTAACACTTTCTATTTTGGTCTTCAGCCTCAAGGAGAGTATGGTAAAACTGCACTTTTCAGTGTCTTTGGGGAAGGAACCTCCTCAGATCCAGGCTACCAGTATTGCAAACCAGGAGCTGATGCTGGTTCTGGGACTAGCTGCCACATTCCATATGAATGGTCAGTTGGAAAAGATTACGACTTCACAGTCACGCTCGCTAAAGTAGATGGGGATGAAAAGACCTGGGAAGGTCGCGTCTACGATGTTGAAAGTAACCTTTCAATGTTGATTGGCAAAGTTACTGTCAAATCCTCCACTGGAATAGGGGGGTATCATGTCGCTTTCGATGAGTACTATTCATATGGATCTTATCCCTGTCCAAATCAGCCCCTATCGGAAATCCTGTTTTTCACTCCCACTGGCTACTATCAGGACAAATCACAACCAGGAAGTATCAGCTCACTAAATCAGAATGGAGGTTGCAATGTCCATTTCTATTCCGATAATCAGAGATATGCCTACATTGAAGCTGGGACATAGTGCAAACGAGTTGCTTCGTAGCTTCGTAAGTTGGGTTGAGACATAAAATCCGAAATGCGAGCAAGCTCACCAGTGCGATCGCCTGCCTGCGATCGCAACTTTGTCAGCGAAATCCCCTGTTTGTCAGCTTGGATTTCTGGTTCTAGCTCCGCACGCTTTGATGCCAGCAGGGTAAAGCTTTCGTCTGCACCGGGAAATAGAAGCCGAATTACGATTACGAGGAGAACCTCTGCGCTGGGCAATTACTAGTATAGACAAGGACAAGCAAAAAGCTTATGTGGAGG
>JACONB010000377.1:0-701 GCA_014323965.1 Prochloron sp. SP5CPC1
CATTGAAGCTGCTTTGACAGGTCACTTGGTCTTAACCACTCTCCATACCAACGATGCGGCAGGAGCCATCGCCAGGCTAGATGAAATGGGTGTGGAACCATTTATGATTTCTGGAGCCTTGCTGGGGGTACTGGCTCAACGGTTGATGCGCCGAGTTTGTGAAGAATGTCGTCGCTCCTATCATCCCAAGAAAGAAGAATTAGCTCGATTTGGTTTATCCGCTTCTGGGGAGGATCAAGTTACTTTTTATCAAGCCAACACCTTGACAAGTGAGCAAATTAATGAAGCCAAAGCCAAGAAGACTCTCTGCCCTAAGTGTAATGGAGTAGGGTATAAAGGGCGGGTTGGGGTTTATGAAGTAATGACAATGAGCGAGAGACTTCAATCTTTAATCAATGAAGGAGCCACTACGGACAGAATTAAAGAAGCTGCTGTGGAAGAGGGGATGACAACTTTGCTGGCTTATAGCTTAAATCTGGTGCGGAATGGTTATACTACTTTAGAAGAAGTAGAAAGAGTTACATTCACCGATTCGGGCTTGGAGGCAGAATTAAAAGCAAAACGCAAAAGTTCTCTCACCTGTATCACTTGCCAAGCAGCATTACAGCCAGAGTGGATCGATTGCCCCTATTGCATGACACCTCGTTTCTAGGATTAATAAGAATAAGGAAGAAAGAAACTGATGGAATTAATGATTGAAG
>JACONB010000377.1:728-2554 GCA_014323965.1 Prochloron sp. SP5CPC1
GGTTCCGACATGCACATTCATGCAGGAGCGCCCATTTATTTCCGCGTCAACGGTAACATAGAGCCTATCGGGAAGGAATCTCTCACCCCCCAGGAGAGTCAGAGACTTATTTTCAGCATACTGAATAATACTCAACGGAAGGAATTAGAACAAAACTGGGAACTAGATTGCTCCTATGGAGTGAGGGGATTGGCTCGCTTCCGAGTTAATGTTTACAAAGAAAGAGGTTGCTATGCTGCTTGCTTGAGAGCATTATCTTCTAAAATTCCCAACTTCGATATAATTGGGTTGCCGGATATAGTCCGGGAGATGATCGCCAGACCGAGGGGATTGATACTGGTGACTGGACAAACTGGTTCCGGTAAAACCACCACCGTGGCAGCAATGTTAGATTTAATTAATCGCACCCGCCACGAACATATCCTCACGGTAGAAGATCCCATTGAATATGTTTTTCCCAACATTAAGAGCTTGTTTCACCAACGTCAAAGAGGTGAAGATACAAAAAGTTTCGCCAGTGCTCTCAAGGGAGCACTCCGACAAGATCCCGATGTAATCTTGGTAGGGGAAATGCGAGACTATGAAACGATGAGTTTGGCCATCTCAGCAGCAGAAACAGGTCACTTGGTACTGGGAACTCTTCACACTAACTCTGCTGCTAGTACTATTGACCGCATTGTAGACACCTTTCCCGCAAACGAACAAGGACAAGTACGCTCTCAGTTGTCTACTTCTTTATTAGCAGTTTTGAGCCAATGTCTGGTGCAAAAGAAAAACCCCAAACCGGGAGAATTTGGACGAGTCTTGGTTATGGAAACGATGGTCTTAACGCAGGCTATTGCCAATTTGATTCGAGAAGGGAAAACACCTCAAATTTACTCCGCTATTCAAATGGGGATGAAAATGGGCATGCAGACTTTGGAACAGGCTTTAGCTAACCTCGTGAAAAGTGACGCTCTTACCATGGAAGAAGCAATGGCTAGGAGTAGTAAGCCAGACGAACTACAACGAATATTAGGGAGTATACTTGTTTAAGTAATAAAGAAAAAGCAGTGGGAATAAAATTGATTAATTGAGAACTGGGAGGCAATCCATGGCAACCTATATTGTAGATGTAAAAGACGCAAGAGGTAAAGTTTCTAAGGAGAAAATTAAAGCCACTTCTCCAGAAAAGGCTCGTGGTATTTTAAGGAGCAAATATGCTCAAGTGGGAAAAGTTAGAAAAGCTGGAATGGATTTGGATTTATCCGGCTTAGAAAGCATGTTCAGCAAAGTGACGGTTAAGGATAAAGCTATCTTTTCCCGTCAATTTTCTGTTATGAATAATGCGGGTGTAGCCATGGTCAGAGCCCTGGATATCTTATCAGACCAGACTAGTAATCCTAAGCTCAAAACATCCCTTCGCTCTATTCGTAAAGAAGTTCAAGAAGGAACCAGCCTTTCTGAGGCAATGGTTAAACATCCAGACTGCTTTGACAAACTCTATGTCAGTATGGTTCAAGCTGGGGAAGTAGGGGGGGTACTAGATGAGGTTCTCAACCGCTTGGCTAAATTGCTCGAAGATATGGCTAAACTGCAAAACCAAGTAAAATCGGCCCTGGCTTACCCTATGGCAGTAGGTTTCTTGGCAGTAGTGGTATTTTTTGCTATGACTATACTTCTCATTCCCATCTTTGCTAATATTTTTGTAGATCTGGGAGTAGAATTACCAGCTCTAACTAGGTTTATGCTTTGGCTCAGCGACTTGATGAGAAGCCCAAGGGTAATCATTCCCATCGTTGTTGTCATAGCTTTAGTTTTTGCCTTCAGACAGTATTATAACACTC
>JACONB010000378.1 GCA_014323965.1 Prochloron sp. SP5CPC1
ACTAAATAAAATTTACCTCTTCAAAGGACAGTCCTGTTGCCATCGCTCCCTGGGTCACCGACAGCTTACCGCCCCGTTTGCTAGCCTCCTGGAGCAAACGCATCTGGATCTCATTATCATTAAGCTTGGTTTTCTGGGATAACTCTACCACAGCGCCATTGAGAGAGTAGTCATTCAACAAAGCTGATCGTTTAACGTATAGTTGAAGGTTGTGCTTCTCCACTATATCACGGATTAAGAACAAATCGATGAATTGCCCAATACCAAATATGCCCCAAGTGAACAACCACAGGGTTCCGCTCACATATTTTCGATTATAAAACCGATGCAAACCGGAAACACCCATCAAACATCCTAACCAGAGTAGGTAACTTACCCACACCTGGGTCATTCCTGATTCTGAATTTACTTGGTTTTGATTCATGGCGATCGCCTCCACGCTTACAAACAGTGCGGCTATTCAGATTCTTTGTCCACATGCCCCTCTTCTGAGATAGCCGTAACAGAATTAGCAGCAACTACTGCTCCCATTTCTAACTTATTGCGCACCTGTTGCTCAATCTGTGCTGCTAATTCGAGATGTTCTTCTAAGTATTTAACCGCATTATCTCGACCCTGGGAAATCTTATCCTCATTATAACTATACCAGGAACCCTTGCGGATAACTACTTCCGTTTGTTCTGCCAAATCTAACATGCAGCCGAGGCGAGAAATTCCGTGACCGAAAATAATGTCAAATTCAGCAATGCGAAAAGGAGGAGCTACCTTATTCTTAGCAACCTTGACCTTAGCCCGAATGCCATATTCTCCTTCGCTACCTTTTTTCAGGGTTTGAGAACGACGAATATCCAACCGCACAGACGCATAGAACTTGAGAGCATTCCCCCCGGTAGTAACTTCTGGATTGCCGTAGGTAATGCCGATTTTTTGGCGCAACTGGTTGAGGAAAATGACCGTAGAGCCTGATTTACTGATGTTTCCGGCAATTTTACGTAAAGCTTTACTCATTAAGCGAGCGTGCAACCCCACTTGATTGTCCCCCATTTCCCCTTCGATTTCCGCACGGGGTACCAAGGCAGCTACGGAGTCAATGACCACTATATCTACAGCAGCCGATCGCACTAATTGATCCGTTATCTCCAGCCCAGACTCCCCAGTGTCAGGTTGGGCTACGAGAAGGTTGGCGATATCCACTCCCAAAGCTTGGGAATAAGTGGGATCCAGAGCGTGTTCTGCATCGATAAAAGCCGCCACCCCACCTGATTTTTGCACCTCGGCGATTGCGTGGAGTGCTAAGGTGGTTTTACCAGAACTTTCCGGACCGTAGATTTCAATTACCCTTCCTTTGGGTAAACCGCCACCTAGAGCTAAATCTAAGGTTAAAGCACCGGTGGAGATGGTCTCCACTTTCATCCTAGCAGCGTCCCCTAAGCGCATAATTGCTCCTTTGCCAAAATTGCGCTCGATCTGGTTCAGGACTACGCCGAGGGCTTTTTCCTTGTCGGGATTTTTGGTGATAGTAGCCATTCAGTATCTGGATAGGTGGAACTGAGAATTGGTTAAGAAGGCGAAAAATAGTACTTTTGTACTTTTATTCAATTATACCACTACCCTTGCGGTATTTTGAGGCAATTCCTGAAATATAACACAACTATGGTAAAATTTCAAATATTCTGGGTTGAGGTGAATATGAGCCCTTCAAACAATCAATTTTTAGATTATAATTAACAAAAAGCAATCTTTCTTCACACAATGTTAGAGCGAGAAGAGCAGAAAACGAATTCCAACCGACGGGGTTTATACCTAGGAACCCAGCTCTTAGCTTCAAGGTCAACGGAGAGTAAAACTACTGTTGCAGCCCTGGAAACCACCACCTCAGCTCCTGCTCAAAGTGTCACGGTGGCGGAAGTACAAGTATCTCCTATTAGCCGCACGGAAAATGCTACGGGTACAGTTGCAGCTTTTGAGATGATTCCCGTATTATCTCCAGCAACAGGATTGCAAATTAAAGAGGTACTGATCAAGGAAGGTGCACTGGTTAGGGAGGGAAAGCTTTTAGCTCGTTTGGACGATTCCGTCTTGCAAGCAAGGTTAGAAAGAGCTAGAGCAACTGTAGCTGAGTCCAGAGCTCGTCTGGCAGAATTAAAAGCAGGAACCCGTCGGGAGGAAATAGAACGGGCAAAAGCGAGACTAGCTCAAGATAGAGCACGGTTGGAGGAAGCTAGAGCTAGTATTCCCAGAAGAATAGACCAAGCAGAAGCGAGAGTTAGAGCGGCTCAAGCGCGATTGAATTTAGCCAAAAGTCGCAAAGATAGCAATGAAAAGTTAGTCCAAGAAGGTGCTATTTCCCAAGACCAATTTGACGCTGCACTTACGGAGTTACAGAGTGCTGAAGCGACTTTATTGGAAGCAGAATTCGCTTTAAGGGAGGCTAAAAATACTAATAGACCGGAAATAAAACGGTTAACCGCTTCTGTGATGGAAGGGGAAAGGGAATTAGCTCAATTGCAAGCAGGACCAAGACGAGAAGAAATCGCTCGCGCCGCTGCTCAATTGGCTCAAAATGAAGCAGATGTGCAGTTAGCCATGGCAGAATTGCAAAGAACTTTAGTAGTAGCTCCCCGTAGGGGTAAAGTGGCCACAAGAAATGCTAGAGTGGGGGCTATTACTTCCTCTTCAGAGCGATTGTTTGAAATTATCGAAGATAATCGCTTAGAATTATTGTTAAACATTCCCGAAACCCAATTAAGTCAAATTAGAATAGGACAAAAGGTTAAAATTACTGGGGACGCCATCCCTAACTTGCAGTTAGAGGGGAAGGTGCGGGAGATAATACCAATAGTTGAGGAACAGTCTCGTCAAGGAACGGTTAAGGTGGATTTGCCCTCAGTACCGTCCTTACGACCAGGTATGTTCTTACGAGGAGAAATCTTTACTTCCACAATCTCTGGTTTAACAATACCTGCCAAGGCTGTTCTCCCCCAAAGTGATGGTATTTCTATTGTTTATGTCTTAAATGAGGATAAGGTAAGGAAGCAAAGGATTGAAATGGGAGCAATATTACCTGGAGACCAAGTGGAAATTAAGCAGGGTCTGAAAGCAGGGGAGCGGGTGGTTGTTAAAGGTGCTTCCTATCTTCAAGATGGCGATCGCGTTGTAATTGTAGAATAACATAACATAATCTAAAAATCTATTATGTCTTTCCATCTCAGTGAGTGGTCAATTAAAAAACCCGTACCCACCATTGTAGCCTTTCTGATTATGGCTATCGTTGGTGTGGTATACTTTACTAATTTAGGTATTAATAGC
>JACONB010000379.1:0-1477 GCA_014323965.1 Prochloron sp. SP5CPC1
TCATAACGCTCCTGTGCTTCCTCAAGGAGTTGTAAAAACAATTTGTAGTCGGTGGCAGAAATTATGTAGACTGGTTCCTTCCCTGAACGTTGGATTTCCAGGTGCTCGGAACCGACAGCAACCTTATCTAGGGCATCTGTTGCCCAATTACCTTTCATTTCCACGGCAGAAATCTTGTTCATTTGCCCTCAAAATATCTACACTCCAATATAGCACAAATAACCCAAAGGCTCTTGTTTGAGTAGGGACGGGGAAATCCGCGCCCACCCACACCCCTTTCTTAAATATGAGAAACTCTTTATCCTTTGGCTTGACTTAAATATCTCATAATTCCTCTCTCTGCGCTACCGGTGTTCTGCGGCTGAGCAAAAAAGCGGAAACCTAGAAAAAAGATTCGGTATCCCCGCTCCCCCAAAACCCAAAAAAGCAAGTCAACCTATGTTATCATTACCTTATAAGCGGCAATAGGGCGAGGGAAAAAGTCATGTTTGAACGGTTCACAGAAAAAGCGATTAAGGTAATCATGCTAGCCCAGGAGGAAGCAAGACGACTGGGACACAACTTTGTGGGTACGGAGCAGATTCTTCTCGGTCTCATCGGCGAAGGAACTGGGGTAGCAGCTAAAGTGCTAAAATCTGCTGGGGTTAATTTGAAAGACGCCAGGATAGAAGTAGAAAAAATTATCGGTCGCGGTTCCGGCTTCGTGGCTGTGGAAATACCCTTCACTCCCAGAGCCAAGCGGGTATTAGAACTATCCCTGGAAGAAGCGCGACAACTGGGACACAATTACATCGGTACGGAACACTTACTTCTGGGTTTGATTCGGGAAGGAGAAGGGGTAGCGGCTAGGGTACTAGAAAATCTGGGGGTAGACCTGAACAAGGTGCGAACTCAGGTAATACGAATGCTAGGAGAAGGAGCAGAAGTAACCGCAGGAGTAGGTGCCTCAGGAGGTCGGCAAAAAACCCCCACCCTCGACGAGTTTGGAGCAAACTTGACCAAATTAGCTAAGGAAGGGAAGCTGGATCCAGTGGTGGGGAGGATTAAAGAAATCGAACGGGTGATCCAAATACTGGGTCGGCGCACCAAAAACAACCCGGTCCTCATCGGAGAACCTGGAGTGGGCAAAACTGCCATCGCCGAAGGTTTAGCCCAGCGCATTGCTAATCAGGATGTCACCGATATTTTACAAGACAAGCGGGTCATGACTCTAGATATCGGTTTGCTGGTAGCCGGGACCAAATATCGGGGGGAATTTGAAGAACGGCTCAAGAAAATCATGGATGAGATTCGTACTACTGGCAACATCATTGTGGTAATTGACGAAGTCCATACCCTCATCGGTGCCGGAGCAGCAGAAGGAGCCATCGACGCTGCTAACATTCTCAAACCAGCTTTGGCGAGGGGAGAATTGCAGTGTATTGGTGCTACCACCCTGGACGAGTACCGCAAGCACATCGAACGGGATGCCGCTTTA
>JACONB010000379.1:1493-3275 GCA_014323965.1 Prochloron sp. SP5CPC1
GGATGAAACAATTGAAATTCTCTACGGTTTGCGGGAACGCTACGAGCAACATCACAAATTGAAAATCTTAGACGAAGCCCTGGAATCAGCAGCCAAACTCTCGGATCGCTATATATCGGATCGTTACCTCCCTGATAAAGCCATCGACCTGATCGATGAAGCAGGGTCTCGGGTGCGCCTGATTAACTCCCAATTACCCCCAGCGGCGAAAGAATTGGATAAGGAACTGCGTCAGGTACTGAAGCAGAAAGATGATGCGGTGCGGAGTCAGGACTTTGAGAAAGCAGGGGAACTGAAAGATCGGGAGATGGAAATTAAAGAGGAAATTAAAGCCATCGCCTCGAATAAGAAACAGGAAGAGAGCGAAGACTCTAGTCTCTTTGTGGACTCAGAGGAAATTGCCCACATTGTCGCTTCCTGGACTGGGGTACCTGTCAATAAACTCACCGAGTCCGAGTCAGTGAAGCTCTTAAACATGGAAGAAACTCTCCACCAGCGTCTCATTGGTCAAGAAGAAGGAGTTAAAGCTGTCTCCCGGGCTATTCGCCGCGCCAGGGTGGGGCTGAAAAACCCCAACCGCCCCATTGCCAGTTTTGTCTTCTCCGGTCCTACAGGGGTGGGTAAGACGGAATTAACCAAGGCTTTAGCAGCTTATTTCTTCGGTTCTGAAGAAGCCATGATTCGCCTGGATATGTCAGAATACATGGAACGCCATACCGTTTCCAAACTAATTGGTTCCCCCCCAGGATACGTGGGTTATAACGAAGGGGGTCAGCTCACGGAAGCGGTGCGGCGTCGTCCCTATACAGTAGTGTTGTTCGACGAAATCGAGAAAGCCCACCCAGACGTTTTCAATATGCTGCTGCAAATCTTGGAAGACGGTCGTCTTACCGATGCTAAGGGTCGAACCATAGACTTCAAGAATACCCTCCTCATCATGACCTCCAATATCGGCTCTAAAGTGATTGAAAAGGGTGGATCTAGCTTGGGATTTGAGTTTAGCGATGACAAAACTGAAGCTCAGTACAATCGCATTCGCAACCTAGTCAATGAGGAACTGAAGAATTACTTCCGTCCTGAATTCCTCAATCGTCTGGATGAAATCATTGTCTTCCGTCCGTTCACCCAGGAAGAGGTGAAGGAAATTGCCGATATCCTCCTCAAAGAAGTGTTCAGTCGTCTGACCGAAAAGGAAATTACACTGAAAGTGACCGACAAATTTAAAGAGCGTTTAGTAGATGAAGGTTACAATCCTGCTTATGGAGCAAGACCTTTGCGCCGAGCCATCATGCGCTTGTTGGAAGACGTGCTAGCAGAGGAAATCCTCTCCGGTCGCGTCAGTGAAGGTGATACAGCCCTGGTGGATATTGATGAGGACGGCAAGGTCAAGGTGAGTTCAGAAAACCAAAACCTTGATTTACTAAGCAAAAGCCAGGAGAAATTATTGGTGAAAGCCACTGACTAGAAAATCTTAGGGGCACACGGTCGATGACCCTGTGCCCCTACACTGGTTATAGTTTAACCAATCATTAATTTAAAATGAAGTCATTAACAAAAGTTTTGTCAATACTTATTGTAAGCATTGTTTTCTATGGAAGTATATTATGTAGTAAACCTGCTTTAGCTAATATCGACAACGATCGCTACGATGGCAATATTTTTGTTCTTTATGCTGGTAATGGCTCCTTAGTCCCTCCCCGAATCAGTCTGACCGAGTCATTGGAAAGGGGCAAACCTGCCATATTAATCTATTATCTAGATGACAGCAAAGACTGCAAGCAA
>JACONB010000380.1 GCA_014323965.1 Prochloron sp. SP5CPC1
CTACGGTCCCGTCACAGTGGGTAGCATTCGCAATAGTCGTTTACTCTATCAATTTGTGTTGGCCAATCCCTACGTTACCCTAAGCATTGGGGATAGTTTGGCCCGTCATTACATCTGCTTATTATTTGCCCTTGCTAACTCACGCACTCAGGGAATGATTACCAACTTTCCCATGTTAGTGTTACGGACTTGCAACTATTTAGAACAGTATGCCAATGATTTAATTCAAGACTTGAGAGGAGGAACAATCGCTCCCTGGGTTAAGCTAGAACCTCAATTACGGGCGCAATTAGAGCGGCGTTTGAGAGCTGATCCCCCAACCGCAAATCGCCTTAGCCGCCTGGTGAAATCAGAAGGTCGCCTGACCCCAAAACTGGCTTGGCCTAATCTATCTCTAATTGTGACGGCTATGGGGGGTACCTCAGACTTTTATTTCAGTCGTTTTCCCGATTACTTTGGCGATACCCCTATTTTTGGTGGTGTTTATGGGACGGCAGAAGGAACCTTCGGAGTTTATTACGACCTCAATTATGAAGGCAGTATCCTGGCGATTGAAAGCGGCTTCTATGAGTTTTTACCTGTGGATCAATGGGACGAAGAACAACCATTAACCGTCCTTCCTAGGGATGTGAAGGTGGGGCATCGGTATCGTCTGATTGTGACCAGCTATAGTGGGTTTTATCGTTATGATATTGGGGATGTAATTGAAGTACTTGGCTTTTATGAGCAGACCCCAATTATTGTGTTTCGCCATCGTCAAGGAGGATTACTTTCATCCACCACGGAGAAGACAACTGAGTTTCATGTCACCCAGACTATGGAAACCCTTACTCGTGAATTTGGTGTGACACTGGAGGATTTTTGTATTCCCCTATCTGATAATGAAGTACCCGCCAGTTACCTGATCAACATTGAATTAGCTCAGGAGCAAAAGTTGGTGGATCCTAAAGCCTTTCTGAAGCGTTTTGATTACTGGCTGGCAGAGTTTAACAATCCCTACGAAACCGTGCGGATTGATCAGGTGCCACCACCACGGTTACGCATTTTAGAACCAGGTAGCTTTACCCTTGTACGTGAGCGACAAAAAGAGCGAGGGATGTCAGATTCTCAGCTTAAGTTTCCCCATATTAGTGAGGAGCGCAATTTTCTGCAAGGATTTACAGTTTTAGAAGAAATAGGATGGTTTTAATAATGAGAATAAAAGGTATTATCTGTAGGATAATTTTAACTTAGAAAGTCTCGCGCAAAGGCGCAAAGGCGCAAAGAATAGTTTTTTTTGATGTTATCCTTTAAGAGTGGGAAAATGTGCTGCCATATATATATGGAAACATATCAATTTAGGATAAGATAAGATAAGATAAGATAAAGTAAAAGGGTTTGTGTAAAATGCCAGTTATCGCCACTGAAACAGTATCACCCACGAGGGAAACGGGGTTAGAAAAACTCAAAATGCCCCCCGTAGATTTAATTTACGATGATGGAGAACCTTTGGAAAGTAATCGTCACCGCCTTGGAATGAATGTCCTTATTCGTTCCCTAAATCAAGCTTATGCTTCCCGCAATGACTTTTTTGCCGGGGGGAACATGTTCGTCTATTATAGTAGTCACCAGGTCAAGAATCAAGACTTTCGGGGTCCAGATTTTTTTGTTGTTTTAGACATAGATGGTTCTTCTCCCCGTCAAGCTTGGGTAGTTTGGGAGGAAAGAGGTCGTTATCCTGATGTAATTGTGGAGTTAATGTCTTCCAGTACGGCTACAGTAGATATAACTACCAAAAA
>JACONB010000381.1 GCA_014323965.1 Prochloron sp. SP5CPC1
CTGCCTTTGGTGCGAGCGTCGAGGAAATGCAACTGCTCAAGGACAAAGGATGTACCATCGTAGATACTACCTGTCCTTGGGTATCTAAAGTCTGGAATTCCGTAGAAAAGCACAAAAAACGGGCCTATACTTCCATTATTCACGGCAAGTATAACCACGAAGAGACGGTAGCTACTAGTTCTTTTGCCGGGAAATATTTAGTGGTTCTTAACTTAGCAGAGAGCTATTACGTCAGGGACTACATTCTCAAAGGAGGGGATAGATCAGAATTTCTGGCTAAGTTTCAAAAAGCTTACTCCCCTGGTTTTGACCCTGATCGAGATTTAGAGCGGCTGGGTGTTGCTAATCAAACTACCATGCTCAAGAGCGAAACTGAGCAGATCGGTAAGCTTTTCGAGAGAACCATGCTGAAAAAATACGGTCCTGCACAGCTGAACAAACATTTTATGAGCTTTAATACTATCTGCGATGCTACCCAAGAGCGTCAGGATGCTATGTTGGAGTTGGTGCAAGAAGATTTATCTCTCATGCTGGTTATTGGGGGTTTTAACTCTTCTAATACTACCCACCTGCAAGAAATCGCCATTGAGCATAACATACCTTCCTATCATATCGATAGTGCGGCTCGCATTGGTCCAGGGAATCGGATCCAACATAAACCCTTGGGTAAGGAAATAGAGGTGGCAGAAAATTGGCTCCCGGAAGGGAAAATTGTGGTTGGTGTCACTTCCGGTGCTTCCACTCCTGATAAAATAGTAGAAGAGGCAATTGAAAAGATTATCAAATTAAAATAATGAAAAAACGTCTTTTTTCTAATAACCATGAATCTATTACTCAAAATTTAAACAATCTAAAAAAACTCTACCATAGTCAAAGTCCCTGTGGGGAAGCAGAAAAAATCCAAAAAGCCCAAATAACCCAACAGCAAGAGTCTCAGACCTCTCTCGTTGCGATGATTGGTAGTGGACAAGGCTGTTATGACTCCCCAGAAGCCGCAGATAACTTCATTCGGCAGGAACGAGACCAATGGGATTAGTCGAAGGGATTAAGGGTAAGAGAGTTTATTTGGACACCAACATTTGGATTTACGCTGTTGAAGCTTACCCAAGCCATGTAAATCTTTTAACCCAACTCTTCACCAAGATTGACCAAGGAGAATTATTGGCGGTGACCAGCGAACTGACCATTGCTGAAGTTTTAGTCAAACGAGGTGTACCCAAAGACCAAATTGTCATTGGCTTTCATCCTCCAGAATTACGACAGTATACTGAATACGCTACCTTGTAATCGAGCTTTGTGATGAGGAACATCAAACCAGCCGTGCGGCTGGGCAATAAAATTTTAATTGGAATGTTCAGGATGAATACCAAGAAAATCTTACCGGGAATAATATTTGTTCTCTCCGGTCTGTTTTACTCATTTTGGCTAAGTAATCATTGTGGTTTAAAATCTCTAACCATTTGTATAGATCGTTACTGGCTTGACCATTGGTTAGTCAATTACTCCCAAGATTTTACTCGAAGAGGGCTTTTGGGAGAACTAATCCGCAAATTACTGGGTTCTGAGTTAAATATAGTTTTTATCAACCTGCTCTGTTTTGTTGCGGTTATGATAGTTTTATTACTTATTTTTTCTAACTTATATAGGCGAATAAGTTTAGGTCATGACAAAATTTTTATTTTTTCTGTTCTAGCTTTTCTTGCAGCGACTCCACTTACTTCCGTATTTTT
>JACONB010000382.1 GCA_014323965.1 Prochloron sp. SP5CPC1
TGACCGTAAATTTTGACGGATTCAAAGCACTTAATCAGCTAAATTTTAGTATCAACGTTGGAGAATTGCGAGTCATTATTGGCCCCAATGGTGCAGGCAAAACCACATTTCTGGATGTCATTACCGGTAAAGTTAAACCCACAGAAGGCCGGATCACGTTCAAGCAACACAGTAATTTACGCCAACTCTCAGAACATCAGATTGTACAGCTCGGTATTGGTCGCAAGTTTCAAACTCCACGGGTTTACCTAAATCTAACTGTGCGAGAAAACCTGCAACTGTCTTGCCATAGACCTAAGACGGTTTTCTCAGCCTTGTTGAGTCCACCTTCTAAAGCAGCACGGTACACTGTTCAAGGCTTATTGGAGACCATTGGTTTAGTCCTATCAGCAGATAAACCTGCTCAGTTCTTATCCCACGGAGAGAAGCAGTGGCTAGAAATTGGCATGTTAGTTGCCCAGTCCCCTGATTTGCTCCTTGTGGATGAACCCGTGGCTGGTCTGACAGACGAAGAGACATTTCAGACGGGAGAGTTACTTCTCTCCCTTGCCCAAAGTCATTCCATTATTGTTATTGAACATGACATGGAATTTGTTCGCCAAATTGCGAGCCATGTTACTGTGTTGCATGAAGGCTCAGTGCTGTGTGAAGGCAGTATGGATTCTATCCAGGCAGACCCACGGGTTGTGGAAGTGTATTTGGGGCAGACACCAGAGGTATAGCTTTCAGTTACCATAGTTGTATTAGGAGTTATCTTTCCTACACATATCTAAATTAATATGTAGTATTCAACTATTGAAGATGGGGGCAAGCCGTAGGTTGCTAAATTTTTGTAATAAATACTTAACGAAAGTTAATACAACTAATTTAATTAAACTATTTTTTTATATTAGCACATTATGTCATTCAAGACTCAATCTAAAGATCTACCAACCCCAAATCCCGTGTTACAAGTCACCAACCTAGATGTGTACTACGGTGAAAGTCATATTCTGCGTCAGGTAGATATAACTGTGTTTCCAGGACAAATGGTATGCTTAATAGGCAGAAATGGGGTGGGTAAAACAACTTTGCTAAAAACAATTATGGGATTGCTAAAGCCTCGACGAGGGCAAGTGATTTATGAAGGGCAACCCATTACCCAACTCCCTCCCCATGGACGGGCAAAATTAGGCATTGGTTATGTGCCTCAGGGTCGAGAAATTATTCCCCGTTTGACAGTTCAGGAAAACTTATTGTTAGGTCAAGAAGCACTACCATCGAGCATGGGTACTCGATCCGTTGACAAACTAGATCAAGTTTTTGAGCTATTTCCGGTGTTGAAAACCATGCTGACCCGCATGGGTGGTGACCTCAGTGGGGGTCAACAGCAACAGTTGGCCATCGCCCGTGCCCTAATGGGGGAGCCACGTCTCTTAGTCTTAGATGAACCTACAGAGGGAATTCAACCCTCGATTATTTGGGAAATTGAGGCCGCTGTCCGCCGTATTATTCAAATCTCAGGAATTGCCGTGTTGCTGGTGGAGCAACATCTGCATTTCGTGCGCCAAGCAAATTGGTATTACGCCATGCAAAAGGGAGGCATTGTAGCATCTGGTCCCACTGAGCACTTAAGCCAAGATGTAATTGGGCAATTTCTTTCTGTCTAAGCCTATGTCAACTGCAAAACCCAGTCCCTGGCAGGGTAGTCTTGCCCTAGTTTTTGCCCA
>JACONB010000383.1 GCA_014323965.1 Prochloron sp. SP5CPC1
GGACGTATCAACAATTGCAACTGCACCCATTACTCAAACTCTCCTCCCACACTGAGAGAAGCTAACCACTCCCTTGCTTTCTGTTTCTTTTGTTCAGTTCCAGGATGGTGCTTAACAAAGCGTTCTAAAAGTCTACGAGTCATGAGGTGTCCCACAGAACCTTGAGCAATCAGTTCAGGATAATCGGGAATATCTTGTAATCTAACCAGTTGACTCGACCCATCTTTTGGACTTCGGTAACAAAATACAGTTTTAGGAACCGCCTCATCAGGTAGAGCATCAAGGAGTGCTGGGTTGTGGCTACTAATTAATACACGTAGATTACGTTTTTTAGCAATACTAGAAATGCGTTCTAATAAATCTGCTGCCCTGCTTGGATGTACCCCATTATCAATTTCCTCAATCACAACTAGACTCTGCTCCGGGGCTGAAAGTATAGCAGCAGCAATGGAAAGTACCCGTAAAGTGCCGTCTGAGAGGATGGCAGCATCATAGGTAGTGCCATGACCTCCAAAGGTTTCAGTTAACTGTAACATGACTTCATCACGAGGAGTTTCGATGAAACTAATATCTTCAATATCTTGTTCAGGAAGACTTTTGACAAACTCCAAGACGGCTGTTTTTAAGTTTGAATCAGAGCATAGATTGTAGAGCACACCGGAAAGGTTTTCCCCATGCTCCTTGATAATTCTATCAGCTTTATGACCATAAGAGCGCATGGAATTTGGCTCCGGTTCAAGAAAGACAATACCACTTAGCCAGCGCACATATTTTGCGGCAACCTTGGGAATTATGTCGCGGCTTTTTGTATTTTTCGCTCGAAACCGAATTTCACTCAAAAGCTGGGTAAAAATTGCCATATGACTGCTACACACAATACTAGGCTTTTTACCTCCACGAGCAAAATTGTTATAGGTAACAAAAACATCGCTTCCAGCTCCTTGAGGTGCACTGGTGATTTCATATAGAGGAACTGTGGAGGTAAGGCTCGTAATTTTTTCCGCAGCTACATGAAGATCACCATCATCCCCTAGGCTAAAATTAATTGAAAAGTCCTTCCATTCTGGTTCTGTTGTTACACAGGAGATACCGAATGATTTAGAACCTCGATATCCCAAGTTCTCAACCCCACCTCTAAAGATACTTTCATCTAGCTTACTTAGTCTTTCACCCTGTGCAATCCTTGCTAATAAGCGTAAAGCTTCAATCACATTGCTTTTTCCAGAGGCATTAGCTCCAATCAACACTGTTAGGGTTGCAAGTTGCAAAGTTCCTGATATATAGCTTTTAAAGTTTTTTACTTCGATTTGAGTGAGCACTTGATTTACGACCTATCAAATTGTTTTTGGTTCGTCCATCGGATTTCAGGCTTTGGAACATCATAATTAACCCAAAGTACCTCTACTCGAGGTTGCTTCACTGAGAGGCACCGTTTTGTGGGACTCTCTATGTAGTCCCAGTCTCTATAGAGATCCGAATACAAATCACAGTGATAACCGGATAGAGCAACTTTACCTTTAACGTTTTTAAGCACTTCAGCAAGTTGCCGATGGTCATCATCAGTCATCTCATATCCGTAAGCATTTGTATCACCCCGTGAGTCATGTGGATAGGGAGGATCACAGTAAAATAGAGTTTCTTCACTGTCATATCGCTTCATAACTTCGATCGCCGTGGAGTTT
>JACONB010000384.1 GCA_014323965.1 Prochloron sp. SP5CPC1
CAAACCTGCTGGGGAAGCCACAGCAACAAATGTAGAGGAAGTAGCTCAATTGTTGCTGGATGCCAAGAGCGTTATTATCGTACCTGGCTACGGAATGGCAGCAGCTCAAGCCCAACACCCAGTGTCAGAAATAACCAAATTTCTCCGGGACCGCAAGAAAAATGTTCGTTTTGGCATCCATCCGGTAGCAGGTCGCATGCCCGGACACATGAATGTCCTCCTGGCTGAGGCAAATGTGCCCTACGACATCGTTTTGGAAATGGAAGAGATCAATGAAGACTTCTCCCAAACTGATGTAGTGTTAGTCATTGGCGCCAACGATACTGTTAATCCCAGCGCCTTGGAAGATCCTACCAGTCAGATCGCCGGTATGCCAGTGCTGGAAGTTTGGAACGCTGCCAATGTAGTAGTCATGAAGCGCAGTCTTGCCAGTGGCTATGCTGGAGTAGACAATCCCCTCTTCTACAAGGAAAATACCCAAATGCTCTTTGGGGATGCCAAGCAAAACGTTGCCGCTATCCAGAGTAAGCTGGTAGAGTCTGCGGCACCAATGATTACGACAGAAAAAGTCTTGGTGAAATAGAGTCAAGCTTTATACCGAGTTGCTGGTCATTCAGAGAAGGTGTGGCGCAGTTTTATTTGTAGGGGTCGCAACTTGGTATTACAGACAAAAATTTCTATAATAGCCCTAGGCTAGGGCCTAGGGCATTAATAACCGTGATGCAAAGCTTTCAGTACATTGTTATAACTAACATTAGTAAAAGAGAAATTTATGCAAACAATTACATAAAATAGAACCAAAATCGGAGAAACGGCATTGACAATGCCCAATCCAATTAGCCAAGAGCGCATTGATTTTTTGATCAGCAAAGACATCTACCGCAAAGTGGCCGCCATTGATCTTGAAATGGTCAAAATGAAAATGAATGACCCTAAAGAGAGCATTGGGTGGAGCAACGAACAATGTGAAGACGCAGAAATAGAGTATAAGAGGTACTTAACCCTTTGCTTTAATTATCCGCATCCGCATTATTCAATTGTCCCTAACAAGATTATGGACACCATGTGGCACTACCACATTTTGGATACACGCGCTTATTGCAAGGACAGCGAAAACATATTTGGCGGTTATTTTCATCACTATCCTTATTTTGGGCTTAGAGGGGCTGATGACGAAAAAGCTTTAATTGATTCTTTTGAGAAAACAAAAGAATATTATCAGTATCTTTTTAATGAGCCGATGGTAAGAGGTGGGCAAAGCGACTGCTGGCATGATTGTCAAGACAGATGTTGGCATGCTTGTAGCAATTAAATTGTCAATAATTCAGTCGGTGGCAAAGCCGCCGACTGAATTCTGCGTTAACAAAAACTCACATAAAAAAATCTGAAGCTGCAATGACCATCATAAATAGCAGTTAGCAGTTATCTTGACAGTTACCAGTTAGGTGAAAAAATTTGGATTGGAAATCCAAAAACGCTTCAAAAATCTATCTTTGTTGCCTTTTATTTCAGTCCTTCCATGCAATATTCTACCATTATCAATTAATAATACATCTTTGGGCTGAAGTAAAATCTTTTGCGTTTTTATATTTGCTATGGTGGAACGGAATCTTGCTAAAAGTTCTTGATCTGCTTTTTCCAGATTCTCCTTTACCAGCCAAAAAGAATAATAACATCTGTACTTTCCTTTAACTTTATTTAACAAAGGATGGCTGTCTTTGTCATCGTCAAATATTTTGTGTTCATACAAATGGATTGATGCCAATTGCTCTTTCTCTTGCTCTGTGAATTTTTCAAGCACATCTTCAATATCTAGAAAGACACTATATCCGCCTTCGCTAGACTGTTTTATGCAATGCCAAGCGATAATATCGACTTTGTGGTGGTCAGTGTGAAAATCCAATTCTTTTGACGAGGTAACCAAGGCTTTGCTATTGGTGTTTATCTTTACATCTGTTACTTGTATTATGTTGCCCAATGACTCTAATAAACTTCTCAAATTTTCCCTAGAAATATCCCGAAGATAAACATAGCCATTTGTGCGAAGCTGGGATAGATCTGGACTACCATCGCCGGTAGTTTTTCTCCTAGTGCTTTTGGTTTGTACGATCTGCATGGTTAACTAATTTTGTTATTATTTTTTAATGATTTTTAGCTTAAGCATGTTATTTTATCCTCCGCCAACAATTGTAACTATTTCCAGGCGATCGCCCTTTTCCACTTGAGTATCGGACCAATATTGTCGATGAAGGATTTCTCCATTGTATTCTACAGCCACTAAACGGGGATTTAATTTGAGTTGTGTTAGAAG
>JACONB010000385.1 GCA_014323965.1 Prochloron sp. SP5CPC1
TTTTCACAGGGAACGAGCCTCACTTATGGAAAGTGTTCTTTTTCTGGAGCGGGAATTATCGGTTGTTTGTTCATGATAGATTCCAATTTCTCTTTATTTGGGCAATACTTGCTTAGAGCGCTTCAGTAGTAGCAGCCACGATTATAGGATTAAACCACAGAGGCGCTCTTGACACCGAGAAAGATAGGAGAGGAAGTTCGTAATTTACTCCTTTATTTTACAATATAATTGACGTAAAAATATCTCCCTCAGCGCCTCAGCGCCTCTGCGTGAAACAAATCCATGACTAACTTAGGAGAAACTATCGCCGCAATCGCCACTCCCTATTCCCAACAGGGGAGTATTGGTATTGTGAGAGTGTCTGGAGAGGAAGCAATAACCATTGCGCGCACCCTATTTTCTGCCCCAGGGAAGCAAGAATGGGCTACTCACCGCATTCTCTACGGTTACATTCGCCACCCCCAAACCCTGGAAATAGTAGACGAAGCTCTCTTGCTCCCTATGTTAGCACCCCGTTCTTTCACCCGGGAAGACATAGTAGAATTCCACTGTCATGGGGGTATTATGCCCGTACAGCAGGTGTTACAGCTATGTTTGGAACAGGGAGCAAGACTAGCGCAACCGGGAGAATTTACCCTCCGAGCTTTCTTAAATGGGAGAATTGATTTAACCCAAGCAGAAAGTGTAGCCGAATTAGTGAGTTCCCGCTCAAAGGAAGCAGCCAAAATTGCCCTGGGAGGATTACAAGGGAAATTAGCTCACCCAATGAGCAATTTACGTCGTACCTGTGTAGATATATTAGCAGAAGTAGAAGCCAGAATTGACTTTGAAGAAGATTTACCCCCTTTGAATGAGAAGGAAATTCGTGGGAGTATAGGGAAAGTATTGGGAGAAGTCAAAGCTATTTTAGCCACAGCAAATCAAGGTGAATTGCTACGAGAGGGTTTAAAAGTAGCCATAGTAGGGCGTCCCAATGTGGGGAAGTCCAGTTTATTGAATGCTTGGAGTAAGAGCGATCGCGCTATTGTCACCCCCTTACCCGGAACCACTCGCGATATAGTAGAATCAGAATTGGTAGTAGGAGGAATTCCTATTAGGGTATTAGATACTGCGGGAATGCGAGAAACAGTAGATATGGTGGAACAAATGGGAGTTTCCCGCTCCCGTCATGCTGCTACTGATGCGGATTTAGTCTTATTAACCATCGACGCTACAACAGGGTGGATTTGTGAAGATGAAGCAATTTATCAGGAAATCAAACATCGTCCCTTAATTTTGGTGATTAATAAAATAGATTTAGCTCAACAAGAGGCCGTAAAATATCCCCCAGAGATTGAGAATACCGTCAAAACTGCTGCTCTGCACTGTGAAGGAATAGAGAGTTTGGAAAAAACTATTCTCCAGCTCATCCATAGAGAAAATATTCATGCAGCTAATTTAGATTTAGCCATTAATCAAAGACAAGCAGCGGCCTTAAGGTTAGTTCAAATAGCTTTAGAACGAGTTCAGGACACTATTAATAATCAATTCCCTTTAGATTTTTGGACTATTGACTTGCGCAGCGCTATTCTCATCTTAGGAGAAATTACGGGAGAAGACGCAACTGAATCGGTACTGGAACGTATTTTTAGTCGTTT
>JACONB010000386.1 GCA_014323965.1 Prochloron sp. SP5CPC1
CTCCGGAAGGGCCGATCGATTCATCATTTACATGGTCCGAACCTTTAATTAAACGGGTTGAAATTAAGGATGTTCCAGCGATGACAATATCTTTGGCGTTGATGGTGATGTCATGAATACCTCCTCCAAAAATATCACCGGCGATCGTGACAGTTCCGCTGGAGTTAATTGTGAGATTATCGCGAGTGGAGTCATCATTTCCAGTGATGGTAAAGTCTTCGCCCAGGGTGAAATTATCTTCTACATTTAGCGTTACATCACCGCTCAGGGTCAGGTTCTCATCCACTGTCACATCACCGGAGAAATCCTGTGTGCCACTCAGGCTACCAGTCAAAGTGGACTCGGAATTGTCGGTAATATCCTGATTTGCCAGGATGCCTTGGTAGTTGGTGAGGCTATCAGCGGCAAAAGGATTTTGGGCTTCAATGGTGCCTGTGGCCGCTTCCAGGGTCCAATCTCCTCCATGTCCTGTTAGATTTGTCGAAGCCCCGATATCGGCTCCTGTTAGGGTGGAGAGTTGCTGAATGAATGCCTGCCCCCGTGAGCCTTGGGCCACGTTGCAGCCAAAGAACAGAATATCCCCATTCTCACTTAGAGCATTGGACCAACCCGCTATATCTTGACTGTATTGATCTAGGGTTTCCAAACTCAACGTTGACGATCCCAGTTGTAAGCTTCCCTCGCTCCCGTGGGAAACAATATGGACTGCATCTAGGTTTTGATATTGATCTAAAACCTCACTAATTTGAGCCAGCCGATCCTGCTCACTATTGAGATAGTAAATATGTGCGTTAGGGTCAATACCAGCAATCAGTTGGTTTGGATTTTGGATTTGGGAATCGATGAAAACGACACTGTCAGCTTCAAACATTGAGAGATGACCTCAAACCTGCTTATTGATAACAGGTTCATCATCGACCTATCCCAATTGCCTGTCCACTAAGACAAGGCTAAATATCATTTAAACTTAGATTATATTTATATTAACTTGGCCGGAAGGAATTCGGCACAACCGGTTCACCGCTTTTTCTATGTGAAGAATAACCTGAACTAAACTTATATTGACTTTATTCAGGTAAGTAGTTGGGATTGAGGGTTTCTTCTGAAGTAAAAGGAGATTCTATGGGAAAAGTTGCAAGTGGTAAACCTGTCTCATCTGCTGCTTGTTCTCTCCCATCAAGATAGCATTCTTTAAATACTGCGACAAAATAGCCTTTCAAACTAGGGCTATCTTCAAAAGCTTTTTTTAATCTCCGACGATGTTCTCTAATTGTTGACTTCCAACTCTTGTCTGGTTGATATTTATATTTCAGCAAGTGCAGGAAAAGAACAACTAAATTACTTTCAATCGCTCTCTTTTCGCTCCTTCCCATGTCTTGAATTTCTTCAACTAAATTAACTACATCTAGTTTCTCTAAGTTTCTATCCTTTAATAGTTGCGCAGTTTCTTCTAACCAAAGATAATAGTCTCTATTATAAAGTTTGTCTCGTTTATGGCTAGTATTGGTCATGGCGATCTGTATTAACAGATCTGGCGGGCGGGAACTAACAATAAAATGCCCACCCTACTCATTCTTATAACTAACTTATAGTTTTACTTCAATATCCACTCCCGCAGGTAAATCCAGTTTCATCAGAGCATCAATTGTTTTGGAGGAAGGTCGGTAAATATCGATAATTCTGCGGTGGGTACGAGTTTCAAAATGTTCTCGGGAGTCTTTATCAACGTGAGGCGATCGCAGCAGACAGTAAATCTTCCGTTTGGTGGGTAAAGGGATAGGACCGATAGCTGTAGCGTTTGTTCTGTTGGCTGTATCCACAATCTTTTCACAGGATGTATCCAGTAAGCGACGATCAAAAGCTTTGAGACGAATGCGAATTTTATTTTGCTGAATTGTTGCCATTTTTAGTTGTCAAGGTTCGGTGATTTTATAAACTAAAAAGGAGCAGATTAAGTTTTCTGCTCCCTTTTAGTTCTATTTTAATATTTTGGAGACTACCCCAGATCCAATGGTACGTCCCCCTTCTCGGATAGCAAAGCGCATACCTTGCTCGATAGCGATGGGATTTATTAACTCTACTGTCATTTTAATCCGATCGCCGGGCATTACCATCTCAGCTTGAGAGCCATCGTCGGCGGTGAAGGATGTAATCGTCCCGGTGACATCCGTTGTGCGGACGTAGAACTGAGGGCGGTAGTTAGGGAAGAATGGAGTGTGTCGTCCCCCTTCATCTTTAGTTAAGACATATACTTCTCCCTCAAACTGGGTATGGGGATTAATCGTACCTGGCTTGGCAATTACCATCCCCCGTTCGATATCCTCTTTGTTTATCCCCCGCAGTAGCACTCCTACGTTGTCTCCTGCTATTCCTTCATCCAGGGTTTTCTGGAACATTTCTACCCCGGTGACGGTGGTACTGCGAGTATCTTTGATGCCGACGATTTCAATTGTTTCCCCGACTTTTACTTTACCTCGCTCAATGCGACCAGTTGCCACGGTTCCTCGACCAGTGATGGAGAAGACATCTTCTACTGCCATCAGGAAGGGCTTGTCAATTTCCCGCTCTGGTGTGGGGATGGAGGAATCTACATTGTCCATGAGTTCGTAGATGTTATCTACCCACTCATTTTCTCCTTTCTTAATTTCTGGATTTTCAGCCAGGGCTTCCAGAGCCATGAGGGCAGAACCGGCAACAATGGGAATGTCATCCCCTGGGAACTCATATTCAGTGAGCAATTCCCGAACTTCCAGTTCCACTAACTCCAGCAGTTCCTCGTCATCCACTTGGTCTTTCTTGTTTAAGAAGACTACGAGACTTGGGACTCCCACCTGCCTTGCTAGGAGGATGTGTTCCCTGGTTTGGGGCATGGGACCGTCTGCTGCGGAGACTACGAGAATTCCCCCATCCATCTGGGCTGCCCCGGTAATCATATTCTTGACGTAGTCAGCGTGTCCAGGGCAGTCTACGTGAGCGTAGTGGCGATTATCCGTTTCGTACTCTACGTGAGCGGTGTTAATGGTGATACCCCG
>JACONB010000387.1 GCA_014323965.1 Prochloron sp. SP5CPC1
GGCGAATATTTGGCTAAAGCTTTGGAAAAGTTAGGCTATGTTGTGGAGCGTCAAACCGGAAGTCATATTCGATTAACAACTCAATACAAAGGAGAACATCATGTTACAATTCCAAATCATAGCCCAATTTTACGGGACATAGAAAATTATCTTGGTTTAACTCGTGAACAACTTCTTAAGCCACTATTCTCTTAGGGTTGATTTTAGAATAAAATAGCACAGCACAGCACTCACTTCCCTCTCTCTGCGCCTCTGTGCCTCTGCGTGAAACTTATCTTCAAAAGAAACAACAGCTTGCCAAAACTATTGCAATTGGATACATTGGTGAATAGGAACTCAGAGGAGACAAAACTATGGGTAATTATCAACGATTCAAACGGATTATTCTTCTATCCATTGCCTTTATATTTGGGCTTTTCATAGCAGCAGCCCAAGCAAACACATCTAATTTACCATTTTACTGGGACTTTATCAATGTTGACATAGACGTGGAGGCCAACGGGGACATGTTAGTGACGGAAACCCAAAAATATGTCTTCAACTCCAATCATACCAATGAGCGATATCGCTATATACCCCTAAACAAGGTAGATGACATTAAAGATGTCACCGTGGAGGAAAATGGGGAAAAAATTTCCAGCACAACTGGCAAAAAAAATAATCAATTTTGGATCCGATGGCGTCACCCATTAAATCCTCCCGAAAATCATACCTTTGTTTTGAAGTATCGCGTTATCGGTGGATTACACCTTGATAATCAGAATACCCAAGTTTATTGGAAAGCAATTTTCGCCAACCGCAAATCTCCCATTCAAAATGCTACGGTCAAAGTTCACTTACCGGAATCTTTAGCCGGCAAGGTCATCTCTTATAAGAGTTTTGGCACAGGAGCAGTTTCCCGTCAACTAGATAGTACAACATTTGAATTTGTCGCCAACGGACCACTTTCCCCAGGAAAGGAGTTAGAAGTTAAAGTTACATTCCCCACGGCGATACTTCAAGTTCCTAAACCTACCTGGCAGAAAATAACTCAAACTTGGTCGCTTGGAGATATAATAAGCACAATACTGGCACTTGTTTTTCTGTTAATGTTCGCGTATTTTTTACTTTGGTTGCCGTTAATAGCAAGCTATTGTCCCAAATGCAGCAAGTTCGGGATCCAGCGCACCAACCAAGTTTTAACTCGTCCAACCTACAGTTCTAAGGGAAAAAGAAAGGTTACAGAGTACTGTCAAAATTGCTCCTATCACAACGAATATGAAGAGACTATTCCTGTCCGCTCTCACAGTACTAGTGGCGGTGATTACGGTGGCGGTGGCGGTGGCGGTGATGGTGGTGGCGGTGGCGGTGATGGTGGTGGCGGTGGCGGTGGCGGTTAAATTGTTAAAGCCATTTCTCTGTTGTGGGGCGAAAAAATATTTTTCGCCTCTCCCTACCTCTGTGTCTCTGAGTGAAACATTAATTTCTATTTTGATTTCTATTTTAGAGCTATTTTCATAGCCAAAATCATTAGTTAGATTGGTAAATAGGAACTCAGA
>JACONB010000388.1 GCA_014323965.1 Prochloron sp. SP5CPC1
GCATCAAATTGATCCTGAAAACCAGTATAAAGCAAGCAAGGAGTCTCAGGATTTTCGGCATAGTAGCGCAGTTGCCCAGAAGTACGACCGGCGATAGCTAATTTCTGGTAGCTTTTGGCTCCGTACAACCGCAGTTGCAATTGTGGTTTACCATTAGACTGACAGATAGCTCCATCACCCACTAGTTGTCCGAGGGTATAAGCCCAAATGGAATCTACAAATTTGCCATCGAGATAATCAATCTTAAACGGCTCTGTATGTAGAGCATATTTGCAGTCAGCAAGGCGATGGCGTAGTTCCCCAGTAGTCATTTCCACGTAGGTTTTACCAAACCGATTCCGAACGAAGAAACGATGTTTTTCTGTCACGTCTAAATATGTGCCATCGGAGAATGAGACGCGGTAGAGTTTGCGGTTTTTGCCCGTGAGTATGGGTACAACAGGACTCCACCGCCTACCGTTCCAAATTTCCACGCTTTCACCCACAAGGGAACGAATTTCGTGCATACCATCGCGAGTAATCAGCAATGTATCTCCAGAAACGCAATGAAAATTGGAACCAATGATTTCTCCACAGTTATGAGTAACACATCCATTAGCAATGAAAGAGTGAGCTAAAGGAACATGAAGGTCATATACAGGTTCTTCTCCCAATTCTTCGACACTTTTTACTTTAGAAGTAAACTTGGAATTGATAGTAGAAGACGAGTAATTTAGGAGAGGCTTTTCCATCCACTGTTCTAATTGTTCTTGTTTAGCACGAACAAGAGGGAAACCAATAATATCTCCAAAAGTATTGAAACTAATCGAACGAACGCAAAGAGAAAAAGAGCCACTATCAGCACTAATTTTTTGGGTTCCATCGGATGTCGTGTAGGAAACTCCTCGGTATCCTTTCTTTCGGCTACATTTGACCATGCTAATAATTCCTAACTGAAGAAGGATTAGTTGAATTTGCTGTAACAGTTGCTCAGACTTATTGACTAACTTAATTCTTCTGTTATGCTTTTCTACTGTTCCATCAGCACAGAAAATTCCCTGCAAAAATCCAATTAAGACTTCTTTTGATTGTCTCAAGAAGCTGGTCGGCAAAGTATTTTTGTCTTGAATGCCTAACTTAGCAAAGAAATTTTCTAACAGACGAGACTGGGTTCTGAACTCATATACTCCCTTATGTAAAGGAGTAGCATAAGTTTTGCCAGTAATTGATTTAACTGCTGCGCTGACAACCGGATAAGCAGTTTCATACTCCTGGGGGTTAAAAACAAAGCCTTTAGCAAAGTGGTCTGATGTTCTTCCATGTCCTTTGATAGCTCCTATTTTTACGTTGTAGCCATCACCGTACCACCATCCAAGCATCTGAGATTGTTCAACAGTGATTGTTCCTTGACCTAAACTTCCTTCCCCTTTTTGAACATAGATAGCATGGACATCTACTAAGTCCTTTGTAGCTACCCAACCTTGATTTGTAAAGTGCTGGTGATCAGCAGTGCATCTCATTTGCATTCCATTAGC
>JACONB010000389.1 GCA_014323965.1 Prochloron sp. SP5CPC1
AAACGGAATGTATTATCTGTAACTCCACCGCTACTGCGAGAAATATTAAGGACTTCTATGGTATTTCGGACCGTAAAATTGTCCCTATTCCCCTAGCTTACAATAAGGAGCACTTTCACCCTATCACCACAACCCCTCAACAGAGTTACTTCCTCTATATTGGGCGTCATGATCCCTATAAAAACCTCCACCGTTTGATAAGTGCTTTTGGAAAAATCCAAAACTCCTCAGACTGTCAACTTTGGTTAGCAGGATCCCCCGACAGACGTTATACCCCCCAACTCAAGCGCCAAGTAGCAGAGTTGGGTTTGACGGAACGAGTAAAATTCCTGGATTATGTCCCCTATAACCAGTTACCGAGAATTATTGGGGAGGCGATCGCCCTCGTTTTCCCCTCCCTCTGGGAAGGTTTTGGTCTTCCCGTGCTGGAAGCGATGGCTTGCGGTACCCCTGTCATTACCTCTAACCTCTCTTCTTTACCAGAAGTAGCTGGAAATGCCGCTCTCCTTATTGATCCTTATAATACTCAGGAAATAGCTGCTGCCATGAAGGCGATCGCCACTGACTCCACCTTGCGTTCCCACCTCCGTACCCTCAGTCTCCAAAGAGCGAGTCAATTTAGCTGGGCAAAAACCGGATCCGCCACTGTAGCAGTATTACAACAATATTTACCCTTTGCGCCTTTGCGCCTCTGCGCGAGATAAAACCTCAAACTCTTCCAACGCTTCAACTGAACCTATTTCCCAAGCTCGCTCTACTGTAGCAGGAATTAAGTTAATAATAGGTAGTGTGGGAAAAGTAGGACTGATGTTGGAGGTGATATATTGGTCATTTTCCCATAAGTATATAGTTAGTTTACCACTGTCGTAAATCCAGATTTCTGGAACTTCTATCGCTCCGTAAGCATCCAAAGTTGTTTTCGAGGTAACATCTGTTTCTAACGCTAAATCTGGAGATGGATCCTCAGGTTGAAGTCTACGACGACCTATCATACTCCTATAATTCTTAATATAAAAACAAGCATCCGGTTTCACTCCTGCTGTACCTTCTTTTTTGAAAGTAGTTGAACCAAAAGGCTGATATTTAATGCCGCAAACTTTCAGGAGTATTTTCACCATATCTGAGATTAAATCACTTTGTATTTCATGCTCTGGTAAAGGAATCATAATTTCTAAAGTCCTGTTGCTATAGGCAATCCGTGCAGCTCTACTTTCTCCCAACTCCTGTAAAATAGACTCAAATTCCTGCCAATTAACATGGGGAATATTCACCAAACTACCGGGAGCTAGTTCCATCTCACTAATAGGTTTAGCGCCAGGTATTAAAGCACTCATAATCATAATTTATTCTCAATTAAAACTCTCCTCTCTCTTCTTTCTATCTCTGTGTTGCGGCGTTCAGCGGTTCCTAAATACTGCTCATAACCCAACTCATCCAATTTCTCTTGCTTTTCTAACACAGACTGCCCTAAACTTAACCTATATTGTTGCACTTTACCTTGTAACTTACCATCA
>JACONB010000390.1 GCA_014323965.1 Prochloron sp. SP5CPC1
AATCATATACCCTGGAAGCAGGTTCAGGAAAAATTAGGAAATTTGGCTTTGATACCAAAACCTACGATGAGCTGTTTGGTCCGGGTGGGTTTGTCAACTTGACGCAGGATGAGCTGTATGGCGCCAAAATCAAGATTACTGTAGAAGAACAAAAGGCACAGCGACTGAACCGACGATTATTGATATTAATCTTGGGGGCTATAACAATGAACTCAAACGAGTTCTCCAGTCTCTACAGAATTGGGACATCGCTCCAGATAAGTGATGCTGCTAAACAATGGGCAAACTTCGGAAGGACTTAATCTTCAAGTTAAGATATGATCCGGGTTCTCAGTGGCAATACATACCTCTTGCACAAGTCCGCTACCTTTGCTCAATTTGTTGCTAATACTGTCAGCCATGAAATTGGCCATACCTTTGGATTGCTAGATGCTTACCTCAGTACGGGAGGAATTGTTACAGATACTTCACCCTACGACATCATGCAATCAGGTAGCAATGCTGATGGAGATTTGACCTTTTCTTCTCGAAACCAGAATCTACTGCGTGCTGCTTTGGGAATACACGCCAACGGTGACAGAGCAAATGACACCAGAACTTGACCTTTACCAAACTGGATTCAACCAACCAGGCAGTTCAATAGGACTTAAACCGTTCATACCTGACGACGCAGGATTTCCTGCATTAGGAGTTACTATTCCTGGAAATGACTTTCTTAATGGAGACACTTTGCCTTTCTCTCCAGTTGCTGCCGTCGGCGCTGGTGGTGCTTTAATGAGACTACCCCGAAAAAAAGATAGAATATGGTGGGCAATGTTGCCGCAGAAATTGAAACCTGTTAAACTAGTATTGGTCTTGCCCACCCTACCAACTATCCCAGGGGGCGATACTCTAGCTTATGGGAAGGTGATGTAAATTGCTTTGTCGTCGGGTTGCGAGAGTTTGAATTTTTTGTGATTTACGGATAAGTATGCTGACTTCAAACCCCCGGAGCGAGACAAAAATGGGACTCCCTGCATTTTCGATGTTAATTATCAACCCAAACCAGCTTATTTTGCTTGTTTAAAATTGCTTAACTAAATTCTTGGGGCAGTGTAAATTATTTATGTTAGAGAGGCACCGTCATGGTACTTGCTAACTGTTTTGATGCCATTGCCAAGCATGGGCTATTATATCTCTTAAATCCGAATATTGGGGCTGCCAACGGAGGATATTCTTCGCTTTCTCGCTACTTCCTACTAATATAGGTGGATCCCCCTCCCGACGCTCCCTCTCTACTACGGGAATTTCTTTTTGGGTTACTTCTCTAGCTTTGGCGATCGCCTCTCTGACGGAAAAGCCGTTACCATTACCTAAATTAAACACCTCTGTTTTTCTTGATTTAAAGAGGTATTCCAAACCCAAAACGTGGGCTTGGGCCAAATCGCTGACGTGAATATAATCTCTAATACAAGTACCGTCAGGAGTAGGGTAGTCTGTACCGAGGGGATTAAATGGGTTTCCGGGGTATGATCTTCCCCTATTAAACCATTGGGAGCAGCTCCGGAAGCATTAAAGTAGCGAAATATCACCGATTTCAAACCATAGGTCTTATCGAAATCCTTGAGTATCCATTCTACCATTAATTTACTAGTTCCGTAGGGGTTAATGGGGTTTTGGGGGTGAGACTCAGAAATAGGTATTTCCTGGGGAACACCATAGGTTGCGCAGGTGGAGGAAAACACCATATTTTTCACGCCCGCTGCTATCATTGCTTCCAACAGTGTCAGAGTACCCACCACGTTATTGCGGTAGTATTTTCCCGGATCTGTTACTGACTCTCTCACATAAGCGTAAGCAGCGAAATGCATTACTGCGGTAATATTTCGGGTAGCGAAGAGGTTATCTAGCAAGAGGCGATCCTGAGTATCCCCCACAACCAGTTCCACTTGTAAAACGTCCTCTACTATAGGTTGGTGTCCATAAACCAGATTATCCAGAACGATTACATCATAGCCCCTTTTCTTTAAAGCTAACACTCCATGAGAACCGATATATCCTGCTCCTCCCGTAACCAAAATCTGAGTCATCTTCATTCTCCCCTTTGCGCCTCTGCGTCTCTGCGTGAAACCTCCAAATATACCAACAAAGCATTCACGTCTGCTGGGTTAACCCCCCCACACCGAGCTGCTTGTCCTATGGTCATGGGTCGTACCTTATTGAGTTTTTCCCGAGCCTCCATAGACAAGGTCTGAATGTTCATGTAGTCTATATCTGTGGGTAGGTGACGGTTACTCTGACGAGTGATTTGGTCGATTTGCTTTTGTTGACGCTGAATATACCCAGAATACTTAATGTCTATTTCTGCTCCTTCTTTCTCGGGTT
>JACONB010000391.1 GCA_014323965.1 Prochloron sp. SP5CPC1
CCCACACTATAGCGCAAGCTTAGTGTGGGTAGTTTACCTCTTCCTGGCTGCCTTTTTTTACTAATGGCATGAGAGTAGGATCGGCAATCCCATAGCCAACTTGGACAATCTCCTCGGCAAATTCCAACGGCTGAGGATTATCGAGCCAATAGTTAACATCCAGGGGACTTGTTTCTTGCGTGTCTGCTAAATTTAGGACGGTGTAGTAGATTTGCCGCTGATTGTCCATCGCCAAGGCAACTACTGTTCCCTTATGATTAACCATTGTGGTTTGTTTAAATTTTCGTCCAGAATCAGCTGTGTAAGTTTTGAGTAGATGCTTGTTTGTGTTCATGAAAAATTCCTCGTTGGAAGACTCGTCGCACCGTCAGCTGCCTAACTAGCTCATTCCCAAAGGAAGCCACTATTCTGTACACCGCCGACGATGGGCTTTCGCCAAACTACTTATCCTTCAGTTACTCACCAATACTACTATACTTACATTGGCAGGTTTTGTCAACCTCAGGTTTGTTAAAAATTATTAAGGTTTGTTGAGGTTTTTCTCTAGATGCTGAAGAGGTACAGATACGTTGGAAGGGTTACTTTGCACAACTAGAAGACCCAAGGGGAAAGCAAGGAAAGCAACAATCCATTGCTGAGTGTAGTGATGATAGCCATATTAGCAACGATAGGAGGCTCCCATGGATGGGATGATATATCGCCTAACCCTATACCATATCCTTATCCTTGGGCGTTGGGTTTCGTTCCCTCAACCCAACCTACGACGAATTTCCCCGCCTCCTCTGTGCCTCTGCGTGAAACAAACAATGTAACCGCACTCAAATTTATATGATGGTACAAACCCTCCCAAAACCCCTAACTTTAGAAGAGTTTCTGACACTACCAGAAACAAAGCCTCCTAGTGAGTACATTGATGGACAGATTAGGCAAAAACCCATGCCAAAAACTCGTCATTCTAGACTTCAGAGTAAAATAATCGCCCAAATAAATGGTATCACAGAACCTGTCCATCTTGCTTATGCTTTTCCAGAATTGCGTTGTACTTTTGGTGGTAGATCAGTTGTTCCCGATATAGCAATTCTGCAATGGAATCATATTCCTTTTGACGAAAAAGGAGAACCTGTAGACGATATCTTAATTGCTCCAGATTGGACAATTGAAATTCTCTCACCAAGTCAAAGTGCTAATCAAGTCACAGGTAACATATTACACTGTCTTAAATATGGTTGTCAACTAGGATGGTTGATAGACCCAGAGGATAGGTCAATTATAGTCTTTAGATCTAAACAGGAACCAATAATTTGCTATGGTAAGGATAATTTAGTAAGTTTAGAAAACATTAAATTAGAATTAAAAGTAGAAGCATTATTTAACTGGTTAAAGATGAAGCCATAATAGCCCTCTTGGAAACCTATCCATGGGAATATATGAATTTTTATATTAGTTTTAT
>JACONB010000392.1 GCA_014323965.1 Prochloron sp. SP5CPC1
CGTTTTTAATACTGACATCGTGGAATTAAGCTACAATGGGAGGAAATCTGCAGAGATGGTAGCACCAAACTCCACGTTTTTAATGGGTTTGCCAGAGACAGCAAGGACTTGGATCACCCTCTTCCGGGCATGGTGCCCATCGAATTTAGTTACGACTGTGCCTTCATGATTGAAGTGAGTACAGTATTATATTTTCATACATTAAATTATAAGTAATGTAACACACAGGCAAATGAATTCAGTAGATCACTCCGTATAAGTTTTATGATGGAAATCAAGTTTTTGTTTTGTGGAACTGGACTTAGTTGGATGAAGAAGACATGCAGTTAAATCCATCACCTTCACCATCGCCACATCACTGCTTGAGCCCAGCTGTTGGTAGTGTTTCAACTGACACTGAGGAGGATAATGGTATACCAGAAATCACGCATAGTGTTGTTTTCAAGTGCATTGGTGTCCATAAGGAGATGGACTACCAACACACACTGGCACTAGCCAATAGAAATATGAATGACGGGAAAGCAGTTTCAGTCAAGTTGAATCCAGAGCCAGATAACCCACAAGACAAGAATGCCGTAGCATTTATTTGCCAAGCTGATGAAAATGCAGAGTGGAAGAGAATTGGCTATGTGGTAAGGGAAGTGGCATCCGAAGTGCTGGGTGCGATAAATGCCAAGAAAATACTGGATGTAACATTTGCATGGATTAAATATTTACCCTACTACAAGAACAGAGGCTGGTATGCCGGAATTAAAATCAGAAGAAATGGTGACTGGTCTCAGCAAGTTCTTCTGAGTCGTGCAACTGATTATGATTGAATTTAGTATTAGTATTTTTCATTTACTATTCATTTCATAGAATAAATTTACTTGTTGCGAGCATAAGAATGTTCATATGAAATAGTATTAGATGCCCCAGGTGGTGGTGGAAGACTTAATGGTGCATTGTGAAACTTGGTACGAATCGAGGTGTCACCACGCACAGACAAGGTGACCCTGCTGGAATTATCTCCAAGCATCTCAAATCTTGGGAGCCGTTTCATTTTCCTTTTAGCAGGCTTGTCACTAAAATGTGGCATCAGCCCTTCATAATATCTGTTTTTTGTAGAGGTGTGATAATAGAATGGCAGTTGCGGGTCCATTCTTTTTACAAACTCTTCAGTCACCTTCCTCCATCCATAGTAAACCTGTATCGGCACAAATAAATATCAGGGCTTAAACATATAGGACAAAACAATCCCATTTTTATGTACCTCTTTGAGTGTGAAATCCTTTCCAACAGTGTCTCGCAACATGCTAAAAAAGC
>JACONB010000393.1 GCA_014323965.1 Prochloron sp. SP5CPC1
ATTGGCTGCTCCGTGGGCATATCTACCTTCGCCCTGCACCACTATTATAAGGAAAAATACAACCCTGTACGCACCGTAGGTTTAGACTTATCCCCCTATATGTTAGCAGTGGCGAAAATGAGAGACGAGGAAAAAGAAATAGCAGGGTGGGTACACGGGAAAGGAGAAGAGACCGATTTTCCGGACAACTCTTTCGACTTGGTCACCCTCCAGTTTGTACTCCATGAATTACCTCGCACAGCTTCAAAAGCTATCTTCCAAGAAGCACACCGTATTCTTCGCCCTGGGGGTTGCATTGCTATAGTAGATAATAACCCCCTCTCGGAAGTGATTCAAAATCTGCCCCCAGCACTTTTTGTCCTCATGAAAAGCACGGAACCTTGGAGCGATGACTACTACACCTTTGAGGTGGAAGCTGCTCTGACTGATGCTGGTTTTGAGTGTAAAATAACCACAGCAAGCGATCCTCGTCATCGTACTATAATAGGTATGAAGAACAGTAACCAGTACAAAACACGACGGAAACAACCATGAGTACAATTAAAACAAAAATTCCCACAGACACTTGGATAATGGCGACTTGGGAGGAATATCTCCAAGAGACAGAAAATCCTGATTACACAAAAGCTAAATTTTACTACAATAACGGAAGACTCAGAATTGAAATGTCACCTCTTGGACACGACCACGGTAGCGACCATGCTCTTATTAATTATGCCATCTATCTTTATGGAGCATTAAAAAAGATTGAATTAAATGGTCACGATAACTGTACTTACCATAAAACAGGCTGGAAAAGTGTCCAACCGGATCTATCTTTTTATATCGGACAAACAGCTAATGCCGTTCCCTATGGAATTAGTATAATTCAACTGGATACCTATCCTCCCCCAACCTTAGTTATAGAAGTTGCCAATACTTCTCTTGGAGATGATTTGGGAGAAAAACGGCTTCTTTATGAAGATTTAGCAGTTACAGAATATTGGATTGTAGATGTCAAAAATGTGCAAATCATTGCTTTTACAGTAGAAAAAGAAGGAAGTCGCAGGATTAGAAAATCCGTAGTTTTACCAGATTTGGAAATTGCCGTCTTAGAAGAAGCCCTCAGACGCAGCCGACAAACCAATCACGGTACAGTTAGCGCCTGGTTATTAGAAGAATTTGTATAATAAACCGCAGAGGCGCAGAGGGCGCAGAGGAAGATAA
>JACONB010000394.1 GCA_014323965.1 Prochloron sp. SP5CPC1
ACCAGATAACCGTCTTCAATGAACCGAAACGTTCGTGCATCACAGTCAAAGCTTGTGGGTTTAAATCCCTTGACTTGACGATTTTTGTGCTTGGCAGACAAACGATTTGCGGCGACCCTTGCACAGGCTCTCACAACATGATTAGCGCTCAATCCAAATTTAGCTTTCACCTCCCTATAGCAAAGAGCCTGAATGCTATTCCTATTCGCAAGCTTGGAGTTGACGTTACCATTAATCCATTCACAGGCTGCCGCAAACGCCACAGCAGTATTATCAAGCAATGTGTACTGCTCAGGAGTGGGGTTAATTTTGGCGACTAGTGTTAGAATTTGCTGCATCGCACGTCTTTCTCAAGCTATAATTGATATTAGCATGGCTACAAATAATTTGTCAATCAGCCTCAATACTCTGGGTCGCCATTCCTCTCACGCCATAATCTTTGATTTGGCGTAAGCCTCCTGCCGCCAAGAGGTGACATACTCCCACACTAACCTGACGGTATAGTGTGGGCTTCTCGCTTCGCAGTCCCCCCCGCCATTAATCAATGCCGGGGGTCGGACTCCACGAGCTGAGAGCAAGGCTCCGCTTCGCGAGCGGACGGAATGCCCTGCCGCCCTATTAAGTAATATAGCACGTGTTCCAAAAAATTCAAGTTACTGGGCGGCATTGCTCATCTCACGCCAAAACATTGAACCTTCGGTTCTCGTCTATGGCGTTCCGCTTCTGCCGCTTCTGCTAAATACCCGTCGTCACGTCCAGATGAGAGACTGGCAAATTGGAGATGGACCCAACCCTCCTCGCAATTCTCAAGAAAGACGCAAAGATACAGGAAATCGTGCCATTAATGCACCCCAGTTTCTCAGTGTAATTGTGACGTTGAGTCACAATCAAGAGTTCTTTGTCTTCGACAATGAAGTTAATGTAGACGGAATTGCCGATGCTGGGGCGAAAATAACCATCTATCAGGTTGGGGAAAACTCAGATAACCATGGACCTCTTACCGACTCTCTCGCAGTAGTCACCACCGACGAAAAAGGGAGATTTGGAGCAAAATTACAAGGATTGGAACCCGGTGCTATAATCAGCGCGCACCGCAAAGCGGATCTCTTCGAGATCGCCACCCAAAAAGAATACGGCACCTCTGAACCAGCCGCTAACGCCATGGTTCTCACGTTAGAAAGGACTTTCAATCTGGTTACATCC
>JACONB010000395.1 GCA_014323965.1 Prochloron sp. SP5CPC1
ACAAATGCTTCTGGATATTGTTCGGCTAAGTATTTGCAGGCATTATCGTAACTCAAGCTTTTACCTCCTTTTTTACATCTTGTAATTATCAGCTTTTATCGGGGAGATGGAGCATGAGTCCATCCCCCAAACTCCATGGACTTATTTACTCATTATTGAGGATAACCCAACCAAGCATCTAAATCTTCCACAGAGGTAAAATTCAATAATGCTGCTGCCAAATCCTTCAATTGTTGCACCGACAAACTGTCAATTTTCGTCATCAGTCGTGACTCCAGAGTGCCAAAACTGGAATTGAGCAGCATCATCACCAGTTGTTTGACTCCTCGCTGCATTCCTCGCTGTAGTCCTTCCTGCATTCCTTGCTGTAGTCCTTGCTGTAGTCCTTGCTGCATTCCTTGCTGCATTCCTTGCTGTATTCCTTCTTTGAGAATACTTTGATAAATCACTGACTCTTTCATAATTTCCTCCCGAAATAATGAGCGCACTAAATCTTCTTTAAACCTTAAACCTGCTAAAATTGACGTACAACTGGAAATGCTTCTTTTTTCCTCCTCATCTTCAATTTCATTGACTTTTTGAGCCACTTCTGCCACTAAATCCTCGGGTACATCACTTTTAGTCAAAGGAGCTAGGGGTAAGAGGGCCTGATTTTCCAAAAATGGAGTTGAATCTTCCTCCCAGAGACGAATGACTCTGTATTTATGAATGGTTGTCTCATCTCGATATTCATTTTGGAAGGCTAAGGGACTAGTTGTCTTCTTCAAAAAAATGACAACCTGTATTACCTGGCAGCCATATTGGCGCTTCAGTCTTACCTTATAGTCTAGCATACGTAAAGGTAAAGGTGTTGTAGATTTAGGTAAAGTTTGGAACTCTATGTGCAGAATTTGTTGCCCTATTTTCAAGAATAAGATAGAGTCTGCATGAATTGGTTCTACATTCAGTTCCGCTTTCAACACTCGAACCGTTGGGGGTGCAGTTCCCAACAACCAGCGCACAAATGCTTGGGGATATTTTTCTGCTAGATATTTACAGGCATTATCGTAACTCAATTTTCTCCTTCCTCTTTAACATATATTACGATGTGCAAAGCGATAGAGCAACCGTATTTTAATCGGGGGATATAAGCGCAAGTTGAATTTATTCAGCCGTGGTATGTGCTAGTATAATATCAAGAGGTTGG
>JACONB010000396.1 GCA_014323965.1 Prochloron sp. SP5CPC1
CGTGTGGTGTAATGAATATTTTATTATATACCTTTAGTTTTTGTGTCTACCATTAGCCAACAAACAGAGTCCACTCTACTAGCTACCCCTCTACCAAACTTTGCTTCTACTCCAGCCACTCAGCCCCACCCTCCTGTAAAGGGAGCATGGCTCCAACCAGCAACTCATCCTGGGAAACCAGCACGAAAGGAAACAGATTGTATGTACCCATATATTGCATACTAAACAATTATGGTTGTTACACTTAGCCGGTTAATAGATCTTTGTCTAATTCTCCTGTTATGGAGTTCAATTAGGTATACCCACTGGAACCTCCAAATAAAGGGCCACATACTAATTATCTCAGTACTTGTACAGAACAGTGTACTCCTGAATGGTCTCTGTATCAGCTTGATTTTATTTTTGTTAATAGTTATGTTAATATTGTCACTTGCAGTACTCGTACAGTGTATTCTGGGTGACCAATTTCAGATATCAAGCAACTAGTATTGGCACTAAGTGGTTAACTGCATATGGTTATGTCTCACATACTGTTAGCTACAGATGGTGACGTGCCAGAGGCTAACCTGCTGAGGGATTTGCTCTACGTGTTCCAAGGAATTGATGGTCACGTTATCCGATATGATGCCTCCTCAGATCACTATCTCATTGATAAGAAGGTGCTGCAGTAGCTTATAGCTACACCCTTTATGTACATGTGATTTGCAGGTGAGCGTGGCAGCTTCCATAAAGGAGTTATGTCACAAATTAGCTGAGTTAGGATGGTTGTTCCATAAGGTCAAGCAATATGTGGAATCACGTAGTCGTGACAAGGCATTTGGGCTGGTTGGCCAGGTAAGTCAGCTATAATATGTGTTGTACGTGGGGTTAAGTGATATATCGTATTACTTTGTAAGTATCACTTTATAATTATCTATTATATTCTGTTAATTATAGTTAAAGCACTGCCGCTCATGTAAACGAATAGTAAAGCATGAGGAGGCTTGTTGAGGGATTTATACAGCACACAAGTGCTGCATGATTCTCAAGACACACACCCAGGTGCTATGTTTTTTGTACACGCAGTGGTTTAATTGATATATTGT
>JACONB010000397.1 GCA_014323965.1 Prochloron sp. SP5CPC1
AAGTTCCCATCCATCCTATGCACAAACTTATTTATTTATTTACAGAAGCAAGTTTGTGGCGAGGTGTTAATGAGAGGTGAGTTTCTACCGCCAAAGTGTACATCACAGTTTCATTGAGGGTAATTGGGCATCTTTGGCAAACTGATAATGTGATGGTGGGCTTACCGATGAGACTAAGGAAATGACTCAGAGATAGTTGTTTCCTTGCTTTGTCATCCAGGTCAGGAAAAGCTCTGTCTGACAGGCTATGTAGGTTGTCAGCTAGGTCATCCCATGATTCTTTTTCAAGGTGTATCCTTGCATGAAATTCAGCGGCATACAGATCCTGTTTGCAGCTGGGCTCTAACCGCTCATGGAGGGCTTTCTTAGCATCTTCATAGGTGGATTTGGCAGTTTGGTCCAGGTGTTCCCATGCAGTCTGTGCCTTCCCTACTGGGTGAACTTGTAGCCAAAGAAGCTGCATTGCTTCATTCCACCCATTGATTTTGCCACTGTCGAAGTGAGCAATCCATTGGCCCCAACAAGTACTCTGGTCCCCATTATATGCATCTGGAATTATAACGGGACAGTTAACAAGGTTACAAGTATGTACTGGATCTGGGTGATTATCTCCAATGTCTTGAACTCTCAGGCTCTCCACTCCTCTAGACATTCTGAAGCTCAGTTACACAGCCGATTCATGATCTGGTGATTAATGACCCTACACAAACCAGTGGCAGTGAGAACAGTAGAACTTATGCAGGTAGAGTGACTGACCTACACAAGTACTGTTATCAATTGTTTGTCATTGTACTACAACATCTCTGTTTATTGGTCAGTCAGGAATGTTGACTACGCCAATTGTAACACTGGTTCCACAAGCTTGCCAAGTTGCAGTAGCACAACAACAACAATGATATTGATCACAAACAGAACTGAGTACACACATACCATGTGGCCTATATGATGTCCTAGAACTACAAGTGTTTATTAGTGGGATACAAGTAGTTAATGCTATACAAAGGCTTATTACA